>JANWXR010000002.1 GCA_025057205.1 Anaerolineales bacterium
GTAGTTATTGAATTTGCGCTGGGAAGCAACTCCTTGGGCGTTATTTCCGGTACCAGTGCACGATAAGCAGGCAAGTAAAAAGCGTATGCCAGACCAAAGAGCACCTTAACAGCGAAAATATGCCATACCGCCAAGTCATCGCTAAGGGCCGCCCAGGCCAGCAATAGCACTGCACTACCCTGTACAACGTCAGCCACCAACATCACATGCGCGCGCCGCAGCCGATCCACCACCACTCCACCGAATAGCAAGAGCATCAGCACTGGCACTCGGCTGAAGAGCAGGGCAGCGCCCATGGCAAGAGGCGACCCCGTCATTTTGACTATCAGCCAAGCTAAGGCAATCTCGGTGAAATAGTTGCCCACTTGAGAGACCGCCTGGCCAGCCCATAAGATAGCAAAAGGGCGATACCTCAGGGCTTTGACTAATGCAACGTTCATGAGCATGTTTTATTTCCAATGAGGCTTTGTTGCGCGATTATGGCCCAAAGCGTCGCTCGCTTGGGCGGCTGCATGCCAGCATACTTGCCGCATCAGCAAATCGCCTTCTCTGCATTACAGTGCGCTGTGAGTGTTAGGAGAGTTGTCCTCTCTGCCTTGTTGTACGTCATCGTTGCTACTGAGTTTTGATGAAATAATTTCCGCCCAAAAACCCAATTTTCTCTTGCAAAAACGCCATTTTGAGCGGAAATTAGAGCGAATTCCTAACTCACCTTACTGGACTTTGGCAAATGGAATTTTTGGTGCCAGATATGGCGGCCTGCTGCTTTGCCTGACCGCCATATCTTGTGTCCGAGCCAGGATTTGCCAGACTCCAGTCACCTTACGCAGCCAGCGGAGTGGGTTTGAGTTCTCGCAGGGCAGCAAAAGCGGATTGGATGGCACGCAGATACAACTTTGACTTGAGAGCAAAGTGATAGAGCTTCGTGTCGCCTTTGAGCAGTTCAAGCTTGATGTAACCGCACAAAGCCGCAAAGAAGTGGTTGGTTTGTGCCGGAGCAAACCAGATATCACTGAGCGCATATTTGATACGGAATCCGGTTTTTCACAGCTTGTTGCAACCGACAGCGATACGCCCCGGCTGTGAGATAAGCAAGTCACAAAGTGGATGCCCTTGACATTGCGCTGTTTAGAATGGTCATCGTGCCAGCAAATGAGGTCGTTTGCGTCTGTGTACGGCTTCTCGGCAATACTGTCATCTACAATCATGACGCCATCCGCGCTCTCCATCTGGCGCACATGTGGCTTGGCTATCCGCCATAAATCCGCCGAGGTCCGCTCCCGCCCCGCCAACATCCGTTGGATTTGGTCGTGGCTGACTTCTCCGCCCAACAGAGAAGACAAGCCGGTCGCCGTCGTCTGCCCGAAGGCGTTAATCAGATAATCACTGTACAGGTCGAAGAGTTTGCTGTTTTTCATGGGCTGATTTTACGCAAAACTGCGTAAGGTGAGTTCCTAATAGATTTACGGCTCCGCAGTAGAAACTCACTGAAAACAGATCGAATTTTGTACGCCTTGCCGTAAATCAAGCTGGAAATCGCTCTAAGGCTCAGTGAACAGCCTGGCTGCTGATGGCGGCAATCTCCGTTTCTGCGCCGTCCACTTCGATCTGCCAATAGGGAGTCCAACCGATGCCGAATAGCTCTACGAGGATGTCGCCCCGGCGCGGCGTGACTCGGAGTTCCTGGATGTTTTGAGCGAGGTTCATCCACTTGCTCTGGCTGGCCTGGAACAATGCCTGCGCTTCGCGCTTCAGACCGTCAATCTGCGCTTGTAATCGCTGTACGGCCTCTTCGCCCTGTTCCACTTCCGCGCGCGTCTTTTTCACCAGCCGCGAGCGCATACTGGCTGTGGACATAGGCCGGTGGGGGGTGCGTCCCAGCATGAAGCCGATAATGTTCTCGATGCTCGTCCAGCGGTCCTCGGCCTCGCGGGCGCGCAGTTGCTCGCGGTCTTCTTCCAAGTCGCGCTGCGAAGCGATCAGCCGCTCTTCGAGGCGGTCGAGCTGACGGTCGAAGCGCGCGCGGATGGTCTCGACTTCAGCGTGCATCCGGGCATCCGCAGCGCGCCGGCACTCTTCCAGAAACTCGGCGTAGGACTGGCCGGGCCGGGAGACCAGCTTGAGCGTGGGGTTGTGGTAAAGGGTGAAATCTGCCGTGCGGTAGAGATAATTCACAAAGTCTTTCTGCCAGGCGGCCAGCTTCTTTGCATCGGTCAGGGCCAGCGGCACGTCGCCGCGCAGCACGGCGGCCTGCGGCGCGCTGCGCGAGATCGAGCCGGGCGCGAAGGCGGCGGTTTCGTGCTCGCGCCAGTGCGGGGCGAAATCCGGCGATGGGTCGGGCACGAGGCAGGCGAAGCGCCGGTCGGTGTTCAACTGCGCCTTCTGCGAAAGGTAGCGCACTACGGCCTGAGTCAGCAGCGCAGGCCGGTACACTAGCGTTGCCGCTTCGCCAAACTGCGCGCGCCGATTGCCTGTCGCTGCGCGCCATTCAGCCACCGAGTCTTCTAGCGAACGCGCCGGCAGAAAGTATTGCGGGATGGCGGATGGTATGGCCTGTGATGGCCGGTTTTTGATTGTTGATTTCTGATTGGCCGCCGGCGTTGCCATGCTGCCGGATTTTCGGCTCGTGACTCCTGCTTCCCGCTCCCCGGCCTCCGGCCCTTGAACGGGCTTGAAGACGCGAATCTGTTCGCGCGTGAGCGGGCCGGCCAGGTAGCTCATCGCCCAGCGCGTCTGGAAGAGGACCGGGCCGTCACCGTGGACGTTGTTGAGCAGGAACTGGCGCGGGGCGAGCGAAGAGATGAGTGAGTCGAGATCGGCGATGCGAAGATGGGCGCGCGCGGCGGAGGAGATGGTCTCCAGACCTTCGAGCAGGCGGGCCTTGTCGCGCTCGGTTTGCAGCTTGCCGATGAACCAGGTGCCGGTGTTGGTCAGGCCCTTATAGTCGAGGTCGCCGGGGTTCTGCGTGACCAGCAGCACGCCCAGGCCGAAGGCGCGCGCCTGTTTGAGCAGCCGCATCAACGGCGTCTTGGTCGGCGGGTTGAACGGGTAGGGCGGGAAGTAGCCGTACACCTCGTCGAAGTACAACAGCGCGCGCAGCGAGGTGGTTCCGCTCTGTCCGCGCAGCCAGGCCACCGCCTGCTCCAGCAGCAGGGTGATGAAGAACATGCGCTCTGGCTCGGTGAGGTGGGCGACGTACAGGATGGAGATGCGCGGTTTGCCCTCCGGCGTGCGCAGCAGCGCGCTGATGTCGAGTGGCTCGCCGTTGATCCACGACCGGAACGACGGCGCGGCGATGATGGCGTTGAGGTCGAGCGCCAGCTTGAGGCGGTCGGCCTCGGGGTAGAAGCGGTCCACCTCGAACACGCCCAGCCGCTCGAAGGGCGGGTTTTGCACCTGCAATATCAGCTCGCCGAGGTCAAGCGACGGGTCGTTCTTCCAGGCGTGCTCGAAGAGGTTGGCGAGCAGGATGTGCTCGCGACTCTTCACCGGGTCGGCCTGCACGCCGATGAGGCCGAGCAGTCCCGAACAGACTCCGGCGATGCGCTCGCGCATCAGCTCCTGATTCTCGTCCCAGGGCAGGTCGGGCCGCTGCAGCGATTTGAGGATGCTGATGGGCCGGCCAGCGTCGGAGCCGGGCGTGTAGAGCGCCCACTCGACCGAGTCCTTCAATCGCCTAAGGTGTTCCGGCCCCAGGCCCCACTCGGCCAGGCCGGCGCGCCAGCGTTCCGCCGCCTGTGCCGCGTAGGCTTCTACGGAGAGCTTCGCGCGCCGCGCCTCGTCCACGTTCACCCAGGGCGCGAAGTCCTCGGCCCTCAGCTCGGGGAATTGCAGCAGCAGGTTGGCGATGTCGCCCTTGGGGTCTATCAGGATGGCGGGCAGGCCGTGCAGCGCGGCCTCTTCGAGCAGGGTGACGCACAGGCCGGTCTTGCCGCTGCCCGTCATGCCGACGCAGACCGCGTGCGTGGTCAGGTCGGCGGGGTCGTACTCGAGGCGCCGGCCGGTGGGCTGTTGCGTGCGAGGATCAAGTTGTTGACCGAGAAAGAACATGGGCACATTTTCGGTGCAAAGGCGTACAGGCGCAAGGCGCAAGCACGGCCCGGGATCACGAACGCAACGCACGTTCAGCGCCGCTGTGCCCACGGCGGCGCAACCAAAGCGAACCCCAGCGCCAACAGCCCGCCCAGCACACTCCAGCCGCCTAGGCTGAGCAAATTCAATTCCGGATTGGCGTTGGTCATGGTCAATATCTGGAATGCCTGAATGCTCAAGCCGCCCAGCGCCCAGACGATGAGCCAAGCCGCCAGCCAGCGGCAAGAAGGCCGCCAGAGAGGCAAGACCAGTAGCCCGCTCGCCAGGCCGCCTGCCAGCCCCGCAACGCCTCCGCTCACCAGCAGGCCCGGCAGCAACGCCGTCACAAAAACGATGCCGGCGAGAATCCAGTCGCCGGCCTGGTCGCCGAGGCCGACGGCGAGGGCGAATGTGAGTTGGCCGAGCACAGTTGCGATGAAGGCGGCGAGCAAGCCGCTCACGCCTCCGAAGAGGAACATCAGGCCGAGATTGCGCCGGGGATGATGAGAAGGTTGGCTCGTCATAGGAAGCGCCGTGTCATCAGCGAATTGCCTTGATCGGGTTCGGAATTGCGGGCTGATTCTACAAAAAAGGCGATAGCACTGCCGTCGCCAAACCACCGCCGTCGCGCTTCACTGCCGCATCAGCCCCTCGCGCCAAGTCGCTGCTTACTGTTTCCGGCGGGGCCGTGGGCCTACGGCCCGGCGCTGCGCGGGCGCGCGAGCAGCAAGGCGAGCGCGGCAATCGTCAGGGCGAGGATGACGGTGGCGGCCAGCCCGCCATCCGGCCCGAACGCGCCGCTCCCCTTGATAGCGAGTTGTCTGAACGCTTCGCCGCAACTGCAACGCCGGCTGGGCGAAGGCGCACCGGCTAGAGCCTCGCCCGACTTTCCCGAATGGCTTCGAGGATATCGCGTTTCGTGATTGGGAGCCTGACGCTCCTGACGTCAAAAGGCGAAGTCTTGGGCGGGCGCGCCGGGCGAATAACGAAGACCCGTCCGTCCCGGCTTTTGAACTTCACTTGCCCTTCGGCCAGGGCCTTCTCCAGCAGAGCCGGAAGCTGTTCGCGCACTTCGGCGTCGGTGTAAATAGTCATGGTTCCACCTCAATAACTTGAATGCCTTCACGTCTTGCGATGTCGTTCAACCTCTGATCCAGCGAGATGAGCGGCAGGCTGTGTTCGATGGCGCATTGAAGGACATAGGCATCGTAGGCGTAGATATCGAGTTTGCCTGCCAGCCTCACGGCTGCCTTCAGGTCTATGTCCAGGATTTCCAGCGCGATTTCCTGAAATACCTCGATGGCTTCGAGCGCCTGCTCCAGATTAATCCGTGACCGCTTGAGCATCGCGGAAAAGGCGTTGCCGACTTCCCAAGCAATCGAAGGGGGCGCAACGATAGTCGCGTCGCGGGTCAGCTCAATCAACCTGGCCTTTTCGGCTTCGCCGGCGATTACGGCAATCACGGTTGACGTATCAACGACGATCCTCATGAGCGCCTCTGCCCGGATTGTAGCACGCGATTGGGCGATTGCACCCGAATAACCGGCATCGTGTCCCCTGCGGAGCTTGCCGCTGCCGATGGGATTCCTTTAGCAGACAGCGAAGTTGCGCGCCTATGGCCCGGCGCTGCGCGGAAGCGCAAGCAGCAACGCGAGCGCGGCAATCGCCAGGGCGAGGATAACGGTGGCGGCCAGCCCACCCTCCGGCCCGAACGCGCCGCCGGTGAACCAATCCGGCCCGGCCTCCGCCAGGTTGAACAGCATCGGCCCGGTCTCGGCGCTGCCGCTCACCTGCAGGCCGAAGACGTTGCCCTGCATCCAGTTCCACGCCGCGTGCGCGGCACAGATGCCCCACAGCGACCTCTCCCAGAGCGCATACAGCGCGGCGAAGACGGCGAACAGGAACAAGTTGAGCAGCGGCAGCGCGCCGATGTTCGGGTTGAGGCCGTGCAGCACGACGAAGACAAGCGAAGAGACGAGCAGGCCCAGCCACGGCCTGTAGCGCGCGCCGATCACGTTCATTAGCCAGCCGCGCGTCAGCGCCTCCTCCGCCGCGCCCTGCACCATCCACCCCAAAAAGATGACCAGCACGCCGCCGAGGGCGAACCACCCCTCGCGCTCCGGCAGGCCTGCCTCGGGCGCAACGTAGCCGAACGGCAACATCAGGCCGACGCTGGCCGCAAACATCCCGCCGCCGACGAGCAGGCCACGCGCGTACTTCCACGCCGCGCCGTCGCGCTCGAATCCCAGAGTCCACAGCGGGCGCTTCTCGAACAGCCGCAGCCACAGCGCGAGCAGGATGAAGATGGGGCCGAAAGCGGCAACGAGAAAGAGGGCAATCGCGGCCCCGTGGATCAGCGGCTGGTCACGCGGCAGGCCACGGTCGCCGAAGACGAGCCACTGCGCGAGCAACAACGGCAGGCCGCCGCCGACCTGCGCGGCCAGCACAAAGACGAACGTTAGCGGGATGGCGAGGGCGATATGCGGCAGGCGTTTGCCGGCGCGGGCAAGCTCGAAGAGGCGGTGGCCGGGTTGGACGAATGGCGCAAGCATCGCAGCGAACGAGGGCGCCTTCTGCTTAGCTGATGAACTGGATGATGTAGCTGAGGTAGCCGCGCCGGCCGCGCTCCTTCGTCCACAGCGTTACCGATTTGCGGATGCGCTTGAGGCAGGCCACGATTTCTTCCGGCGTCAGGGGCGTCAGTCCCACATCAACCGGGCGGCCTGCATCGTCATACAGGTGCTCACGACCGAGTCGCCAATCGCAGACCGCTTTGACGGTCTCATAGACTTGCTGCGCCGGCGGCGAGAGGCGCACCGCCGGGGCCGCGCGCCCGCGCACCTCGGCCTGATAAGCGCGTATCAAACCTTCGAGAGCGTGTTCAACGTCCACGTCCAGCAATTGCGGGTTGGATCTGTACACCTGCACGATCCCGGACTCGATGTTTTGCAGCACGTCTATATGGTTTTCTTCGAATTCCGTCATGTCTGCCTCTGATGGTCAAAGCAAGTTCGCCTGCGCCGGTGCGGGCAGCGCCTCCCACTCCGGCAGCGGCGAGATGGGGTGGCGCTCCTTGACCAGCGCATGGAAGAAGCGCGCCATGGCGGGCGCGTGCGTGTCATCCGGGTTGTGAAGGAAGAAGAACACCTCGTCGCCCGCGCGCAGCCATTCGGCGACGGCATCCGCCCACGCTTCCAGCCAGGGGCGGTTGGCCATCACCTCCGGCTGGCCGACGAAGCGGACGAAGGCGAACGACGTAGTGCGAGTGCGCCTCAACGGGAGCTTCGGTTTCCGGCTCTGCGCCTCGGCGACATCCAGGCTGTGGTCTTGCGGCAGCGCGAATAGCGCCGTCGTGTCAAAGATGCTGCGCGCAACGCCGTGCTCGCGGAGCGCCTCGTCGAAGCGCGCCTCGTTCACGCCGCCGTCGAAGAAGTCGGCGTGGCGCGGTTCGACGGCGTAGCGGAAGTTGCGGGATAGAGCTTGGAGATAAGAGATTAGAGAGTCGAGATGGGCGGCGCGGAAGGTGGGCGGCAATTGCAGGAAGGCCGGGCCGCAGCGGTCGCCGAGGCGCTCCAGCCGGTCGAGGAACGCGCGCGTCTCGGCCTCGCAGTTGCGCAGCCGCTTGCGGTGCGAGATAACCTGCGGGAACTTCAGGCAGAACTTGAAGCCGGGCGGGGTCGCCTCCCGCCAGCGCTCGACGGTGGCGGCATCGGGCAGAGCATAGAAAGTGGTGTTGCCCTCGACCGTGTTCAGCCGGCGGCTGTAGAGCGAGAGAAAATCCTTCTGCTTTGTGCCCTGGGGGAAGAAGCTGCCGGCCCAGCTCTTCAGACCCCACATCGGGCAGCCCAGGAATAACATGCCGGAAATTATAACGGGCCGTTTGCCGCTGTGGCACGCGCACCTGGCATTTCATGGCATAACCGCAGTCGCACGCAACATACACGCGCTTTGCACGCAATCTTCATTGTCACAGAAAGTGAAGAAACTCTGATTCTCTTACACTCTTAAGAAGCGCTGTAACAAACCGCTTTGAAATGTTTCAAGGGCGATATGCGCGCCAGGAAGGGCGGTAACAAAGCGATATGGGTGGAAAGGCAGCGCCTCAACCAGCGGAGGCCGAGTTGAAACAGGCTCAGTTCGCGTTGCGGGCCGGGGTCAATCATCCGGCGCGCCGCTTCGCCCTGCGCCAAAACATGCTCGCCCAGCTCATGGCACCAGAGCTTGGCAATGGCCAAAGCCAGCAACAGCCGTTCCAGGCGCTCTGCGTGCTGCAAGCGCGTATGAGCCATGTCGAAGCCGCCGGACTTATCATCGCGGAACCCTTCTGCGGTGTGCCTGCGCCGAGCATATTCCCGCAGGCGCGCGCGTGCGGCGGGCCGGTTGGAGATAATCGCCAGCGATTCGGACAAGTTCTTGGCATCACCTGTCGTCCAGGTCACCGTCCGATGGGTCAGCAGCTTGCCGTCCTGGGTCAAGCGGACGTGTTGGTCATAGCGGCGATGTCCCGGTCGTACGCCCAGCGCTTCAATCGGCCCGTACCAAACTTATTGAAGCGGCACTTGATCCGCTCCGCTGGCGCTTCTTGACCTTCGCCAAAAAGGGCGTGTGTTGGCTTCACCACCGGATGTGCGGCTGACGCCCCAGGCTAAGACGCCGCCGCTTGCTGCAGGTCAGCGGGCGTGACGTCGTGGGCGCGGGCGAAGCCGCCGACGAAGCGCCCACCGGCGGGCGTGAAGCGGAAGAGGCTGAAATCGCCGAGCGTGAAGTTGAACTCGGTGAAAGGGAGCTTCTCGATGTAGAGCGCTTTGGCGGTTGTGAACTCGGCAGCGTCCGGCGCGAGCACGGAGGCAACGCCGTACAGCGAGACGCGCGCCAGCGTCAGCGGATTCTGGCTGGGGCGCTCGGTCTCGACGAGCAGCAGCGAGCAGCGCGGGTCGGCCAGCAGGTCGCGGGTGTGTGTGGCGAGGCGGCTGAGGTGCAGGTAGATGGCGGAGAAGTCCGGCGCAGCGGCGAAGACAACGTGCGAGACAGACGGGGCGCCGGCATGCAGTGTGCCCAGCGCGGCGATCCGCTGTGCGCGCAGCAGGCGGGCCAAGGTACGCAGATCGTCGGCAGTCATTGCAGCTGAGTATCGCAGAAGTTCAGTGAAGCGTGAAGGAAGCAGGAGTTCGCCCTCACCCCGGCCCTCGTGGGCGAGGGGGCGGGGGGTGAATTTGAACCGCGAAGCCGCGAAGAGCGCGAAGGGCGCGCAAAGTTCTTCATGTTCCTTCGGGTGACTTCGAGTTGTGCAAATCGGACAAAAGCATAGCCCGGCTTCGCCGAGAAATGCTCATTTTGAATCGCGAAGACTCGTGGTGGAGGCGGCGATAGCTGATGCGGTTGCCCTCGAAGAGGATGGCCGTCTTCAACGGGAAGCGCCGCTAAGTGCAGGAATTTATAGATGGGGATATCGGGGATGTCGATGGTGTAGGGCACGTCAGAGTCATAATACGCCAGCCAGGGGCGCTCGCGCGTCTCCTCCTCCAGCCCGACGCCGGCGCGCCGCGTCTTGCGCCCCTGGATAAAGCGCTCGATGGCGCGGTTGACGGCGTCGCGGCGCCCCAGCATCATCAGGTGCGCACTTACCCCCACATCCTCGGCGTCCTCAATGTGCTTGGCAATGTTGGCAAAGAACCGGGCCTCGAAGACCTGGTCGCGGTTGCTGCGGATGACGAGCGTGGGCACCCGCAACCGGCGAAACTTCTCCCAGCCCGCCCAGCGGCTGAGGTTGTTGCGGTAAACGCGCTTCATGATCTGCGGCGAGGTGGAGAAGATCCGCTTCAGATAAACGGTGTAGGCAAAGTTCAGCACAGCGTTCGGGATGCGCAGGGCGAGGCGGTTCAGCCAGGTCAGCGAATACTCGCCGGCGGCGGCGACCAGCACCAACCGGGACACGCGCTCCGGGTGGGCCAGCGCGTACTCGGTGACCACCGCGCCGCCGAACGAGTGGCCCAGCAGCACGCAAGGCTCGGTCACCCCCAGCACCTCGAGCGCGCGGTCAATATCCCCCATCATCTCTTCCATGGTGTAGGCCGAGTTGGCCGGCTCGTCGCTTGGGCCGAAGCCCCGCAGGTCGAGGGCGATACAGCGCGATTCGTCGGAGAAGCGCCGCAGCTGGTGCACCCATTGTGAGGCCTGGCCGCCGAAGTCGTGAATGAACACCATCGTCCGCGCCGGGCGATCCGGGGCCGGGTCAATGGCGCCCAGCCGCAGGCGCGGCTGCTCCGAGATGAGCACCTCGCGGCGGTAAAGCTCGATGTCAACGTCCATGACCGAAGCGTGGGGGGGGGTGAGCCGGCGCAACACGCCCGCGCCGGATCATTTCGCAAGGTTAACGGCAGCGTTTGGGAACGCGCCGCAATTGTACCCGGCTCCGGGGTCAGAACAGCCGTGCCCAGAGCGGCGGGCCGAGGACGAGCAGACCGATGAGGACAGCCGAGAGCGCCGCCACCAACACGGCAGCGGCACCCACATCCTTGCCGACCTTCGCCAGCGGATGAATGTTCGGCGAAGCCAAGTCCACAACCGCCTCGATGGCCGTGTTGAGGAACTCCGCCACCCAGACAAAGCCGACCGTCAAGAAGATGATGGCCCACTCCAACGTGCTCAGTCCGAGCCACGCGGCCAGGATGAAAACTGCCACCGAGACGAGACTGTGGATCCAGGCATTGGGCTGTGTACGCAGCATGTGCCACCAGCCGGCGAATGCATGCCGGAACGCGGCCAGGCGGGAGACGGCGCGGCGAGATGGTCCGGTCGTCGCTTCAGATGTTTTCATGCGTCAGCCTGAGCGTCATCATTTTTGGAGTACACGAGATGGATAGGGTGCACTTCAGATTATTGGTCACCCCTTCGACTACGGCCCGCAAAAGCAGCGGGCCTCCGTTCAGAGTGTAGCCCGGCCAAAAAATAGAAATGCACCCGATGGATAGGCAACTTCCGGCCCGATATAGTAGATTGTCCACAGTTCCACCGTTCTTGCAATTCGCGCCTGCCGCGGTCTTGCCCGCGAACCATTGGTCGGCGCGACTCCGCTTGCTCTGAAGCATACCGCGTGGCGCTTCTGAGACGGCGAACCGAAGATAGAGCGGTTTCCAGCTTGGGTTACGGCAAGGCATGCAAAATTCGATCTGTTTTCAGCGAGTTTCTACTACGGAACCGCAAATCCATCAGGAATTCTCTCTAATCAAGCAATTCAAATGGAGCAGCTCCGAAGACTCGTGAAACGGCTTGAGGGGCACTAGGGTTGGCCATGTTGCTGTTGGAAGGATTGACGCGGAACGCTAAATCGGATGACGCGAGCGGCGGCCTCGGTTTACGTGCGTCCCGGCAGCAGCAATGATACCACCTGCAACAGCACAGTAGATGCCGCTTACTCGGCGTCCGCCGCGCCGCTGTGCGCTGTAGCGACAATCAGCCGGGCGCTGCAATTGGTCGAGACGGGCGGCGTGGTCAACGTCGCCGCCAGCCAGTATCTGCTGGGACGGTGGACATCACCCGCGCGGTGATGCTCAACGGCCCGAACGCCTTCATCAGCCCGAACTCCGGGGTGCGCGCGCCTGAGGCCGTCTTCACCGGCGCAGGCGCACAGCTGCGCTTCACCAGCAGCAACCCCGCCAACATCTCCATCCAAGGCTTCACCTTCCAAACCATCATAGGCATGCTCAGCAGCTCCGGCGTCATTGAGGACAGTAGCATGAGCGGCGTGGTAAGTAACCTGACGTTCGCGCGCAGTGCCTTGCAACTACATAGACTTCCACTTCGCCGCTCAATGGGGTCGGCTTTTTTTAGCCACAATCCCTTCGCGCAATCGGGTCGTCATCTGCTGGGCATCGCCCGCGGCCAGATCGAGTTCGGCCGCGATTTGCTCATTCGACAAGTTCAACTCCATCAAATAGAGACACAGCACCCACACCTTCAGAGGCTGATGATGACCTTCAAAGATCGTCTCCGTCAGATCATCAAACTGGCGCTGACAGGCTTGACATTCATACCGTTGACGTTCTCTTTGCTGCGTGTGAAACCCCCGTTTCGTGACCTGCGCCGACCCACACCGGGGCCGGTGCGCGCCTTCCGGCCAACGCAGTTGGCGAAGCACTTCGTAATACTTGGCTTCATCCACCAGATGCTGGATGTGGATCAACACGGCACAACTCCCAACTGGTCTTGAAGACCAGATTATCGCAACCTCCTTGAAATCGGTTAAGAGCGAAACGTTCTACAAGCCTTGCAGCGGCCCCGCGCTTGGGCGGGATTGTTCCACACTCAAGCCTGCCAGTACGTCCGCTAAAGCTTCCAGCGTGCAAATCCTTGCCCGAACGCGCGTGCTTGTGTACCATTCCGTCCATGCGCAGCGCGCCGTCCCTCGGCTCCATCCTCGCACAGGCCCTGCGCCAGTTTGCGTTAGTGGTGATGGCCGGCATGGCCCTCGCTACGGTGTTCATCCTCTGGACGCCCGGCAGCTTTTCGGTGACGGCGCTGGCTGGCCAGCTCGCCGACGCGCTCAGCCCGCGGAACGCCGGCCTGCCCAATCCAGTTACACCGCTGCCGCCCACACCCACACCGCTCCTCAGCGCGCCGCGTATCGGCCTCGTCTCCGGCCACCGAGGCAACGACTCCGGCGCAGTCTGCCCGGACGGCCTGACTGAGGCCGACTTAAATTACGACATCGCCCTGCGCGTCAAGGCCGGGCTGGAGGCCGCCGGATTTCAGGTGGATATCCTGGACGAGTTCGATAACCGGCTGACCGGCTATCGCGCACTGGCGCTCGTCTCCATCCATAACGACTCTTGCCAGTACATCAACGAGCTGGCGACCGGCTTCAAGGTGGCGCGCGCGCTCTACAGCCAGACGCCCGAGCGCTCCGACCAGCTGGTGGCTTGCCTGATTGACCGATATCACAAAGCCACCGGCCTGGGCTTCCATGCCAACTCCATCACGCCGGACATGACCCAGTATCACGGCTTCGATGAGATCCACGCGACGACGCCGGCGGCCATCATCGAAACCGGCTTCATGTATCTGGATCGGCGCATCCTGACCGAGGAACCGTACCGCGTGGCGCAGGGCGTCATTGACGGCATCATTTGCTTTGTGCGCGGTGAACCGGTCGGCCAGTAAACTTGTCTCCAGCATGGACGTTCTTGCACCTGCCGCCCCTTCAGCGCCCGCCGAAGTCGTCTACCGCGAGATCCTGGAGCGGAGCGGGAGCGGCGTGTTCCAGAGCACGGCGGAGGGGCGCTTCATCTTCGTCAATGCCGCGCTGGCACGGATTTGCGGTTACGCCTCACCCGAAGAGATGAAGGCCGCCGTCACCGACATCCGCAACCAGCTCTACGTCCTGCCCCAGCAATACGACGATTACCTCCGTGAGATGGAAGCCAGCGATGAAGCTCCCGGCCAGGAGGTGCAAATTTACCGCAAGGATGGCACGCGCCTGTGGGCCCAAATCCGGGCGCGCGCCGTGCGCGGCGAGGACGGTCGGACGCTATATTACGAGGGCACACTCGAAGACGTCACCGCCCGCCGCCAGACCCAGGCACGACTGGAACGGAGCGCGCGCCAGCTCACCGCGCTCAGCCAGATGGGCCTGGCGGTGACCTCCAGCCTGGATCAGACCATCGTCCTCAACCGCGTTCTGGACGAAATTCTCAACTTGCTGAACGTGGACAGCGTGGCCGTGCTGCTGTTGGAGGGCGAACAGCTGGTGATGGCCGCCGTCGGCGGCTCGGGCACCGTTAGCCTCATCGGGCGGCGGATGCCGGTCGGCGCGGGGGTGGCCGGCGAAGTCGTCCGCACCGGTCGTTCGGTGCTGATTCAGGATGAGGCCGGCCAGGCGCGGCTCTATCGTCCGCTGGAGCAGTTCACCGTGTACGAGGCGCAATCGCTGCTAGCGGCCCCCCTCAAGTTACAGGGCGAAGTCATCGGCGTGATCGAGGTGGTGCACGAAGCGCCGGCATCTTTTTTGCAGGACGATGTGCAAATGCTCGAGGCCGCTGCCAGCTGGGCCGCGCTCGCCATCGGCAACGCCCGCCAGCACGCGCGTTTGGAGCGCCGCCTCCAGGAAAGCGAAGCGCTGAGCGTCATCAGCCAGGCGCTCAACGAGACGCATGACCTCGACGCCATCCTCAAGATGATTGTAGACGCAGCCCGGCAAATCATTCCGAAAGTTGAGCGCGCCGTCATCCACCTGCTGGATGAGGACGCGCAGACGCTGCGCTCCGCGGCCTATTCTAGCGACGAGCCGCTGAGCCGCTCCGAGCTGGCGATGCGCCCCGGGGAGGGCGTGGCCGGACGCGTGCTGGCCGAGGGCATCCCCATCAACGTCGGCGATATCCGCACCGACCCGCGCTATCTGCCCAGCGGCTCGCACCACAACATGCACTCACTGCTGGTCGCGCCGGTGCAAAGCGGTGAGCGGCGGCTGGGCACCATCAGCGTACAGAGCGCCGAACCGCATGCCTTCTCCTCCGACGATCAACAATTGCTGCGGACGCTGGGTTTGCAGGCCGCGTTGGCCATCGAGAACGCACGTCTGCTGGCCGCCGAGAGCCGCGCCCGCCACGACGCCGAAGTGCTGGGCGAGATTAGCACCATCCTCAGCTCGACGCTCGACTACGAGCGTGTGCTCGACCAGTTGCTGGAACAGGTGAACCGTCTCGTCCCCTCCGACATGGCCGAACTGATGTTGGTGGAAGGCAACCTGTACGCGCGCACGGTGCGCCAGCGCGGCTACGAGAAGTTCGGTGAGGAGGTGGTGCGCGCTGTGGGCGCCATGGCGCTCGACATCACGGCCACGCCGCGTCTGCGGCATATGACCGAGACCGGCCAGCCGCTGGTCATCCCCGATGTACGCGCCGATCCTGGCTGGCTGCCGCGCGCTGCGATGATCCACATCGGCTCTTGGGTAGGCGCGCCGATTGTGGTGCAGAACCAAGGCGTCATCGCCTTCTTTTCCCTGGAGAAGCTGGAGTCGGGCTATTACACCGCTGAGCATGGACACCGGCTGGCGGCTTTCGCTGGGCAAGCTTCGCTCGCGATTCAGAATGCGCGCCTGTATGCCAACCTAGAACGTGCGCTGCGCCACGAAAAATCCATGCGCGCCCAGCTGGTGCAATCGGAAAAGCTGGCCGCGATGGGCCGGCTGGTGGCCTCAGTGGCGCATGAGTTGAATAACCCGCTGCAGGCGATTCAGAACTCCCTCTATCTCGTCAGCCAGGAGAACGAGCTTACCCCGCAGGCGCGCGAGGACTTGCAGGTGGCGCTAACGGAGGCCGACCGCATGGCCGCGCTCATCAGCCGGTTGCGCGAGACGTACCGCCCGGCCACCGCCGAGCAGTTCCGCTACGAATCACTCAACTCGATTATCGAAGAGGTACAGAAGCTCATCTCTACGCACCTGCGTCACAACAACGTGCACTTCAGCTTTGAGCCTGACCCTCGCCTGCCCAAAGTGCCCGGTCTGCGCGACCAGCTGAAACAAGTGATCCTGAACCTGTGCCTGAATGCGGTGGAAGCCATGCCGCGCGGCGGCGAGCTGCGTTTGCGCACTGAACATCTCCCCAAGCAGGGCGAGGTGCTGGTGACCATCTCCGATACCGGCGAGGGTATTGACCCAGTAGACCTGCGCAACATCTTCGAACCGTTCTTCACCACCAAGGAGGGCGGCACAGGCCTCGGCCTGTTCATCACGCACGAGATTATCCAGCGCCATCAAGGCCGCGTCGAAGTGGAAAGCCAAGTTGGACACGGAGCGACGTTCCGAGTCTGGCTGCCGGTGACGCGCACCGAAATGTCCCACACCGACCCGGGCGCGCAGTTTGACGCGAAAAGTATAAACCAATGGTGCTAGTTCGATAGGAGTTACACAGTTGCGCCCGCGCTTCCGTATATGTGGCGGTCATATCCGCCGGAAGTCCGCCAGATATGGCGGCAACTCCCGCCAACTGCGTAAGTCCTAACATTCAATTTCGTTTGGCCTTCATCTCGGCGATGTTCAATGTGCTCCTGGATTTATTTCACTCTCTCCACCCAGACGCCATGCCTCACCCGATGTCCATCGCCGAGTTCGCTCTCTAAAAACTAGCACCAAAGGTTATAATCCTGGTGGGAAAGTCGCCATGAAACTCTCCGGACGCATCCTCATCATTGAGGACGAAGCCAGTCTGCGCCAGACCATGACGCGCATCATACGCCAGACCGGCTGCGAGGTGACCGCCGCCGCCAACGGCGTCGAAGCGCTGCAGCGCCTGGCCACCGCCACTTACGACCTGGCCTACCTGGACATCCACCTGCCGGAGATGGACGGCATGCAGGTGCTCCGCGAGATTCATCGTCTGTATCCGCAGATGCCGGTCGTGCTGTTCACGGCATACGCTTCGCTGGATACCGCCATCGAAGCCATGCGACTGGGCGCGACCGATTACCTGCTCAAGCCGCTCAACCCGGAGCTGCTCATCTCGCGCACCGAGTCCATCCTAAAAAAGCAAGCAGTGGAGCAGCGCCGGCGCGAATTGCAAGCGCAAATCGTCAACCTCCAGGAAGAGCTGCGCCGGCTGGAAGAAAGCCTAGCCCCGCAGCCCTCGGCCAATCTGCCGCAAAGCAGCCGCTTCTTGAAGCTGGGCCAGCTCAGCCTCGACCTGCAGGCGCGCCGCGCCATCTTCGCAGAGCGCGAATTGCAGCTGCCGCCCTCAGCCTTCGACTACCTGACGGTGCTCATGCGCCACGCCCCGGATGTGGTGGACTATCAGACGCTGGTCAACGAAGCGCAGGGCTACCAGGCCGACCGACGCGAAGCGCAGGAATTGGCGAAGTGGCACATTCACGAACTGCGCGACTCCCTCGAGCCGGACCCCGGAAATCCGCGCCATATCCTCAATGTTCGCGGCGTAGGTTATCGTTTGGTTATAGACTGAGGCCACAGGGCCGACGAACTTCGTAACTGGAGTCTGGCAAATTCCGGTTGGGGCACAAGATATGGCGGTTAGGTAAAGCAGCAGGCCGCCATATCTGGCGCCAAAAGTTCCATTTGCCGGACTCCGGTTCGTAAAAACCCCGCCCCTTTCCTTAATACAACCCCCTCACTGCGCCTGCCGCTTTCCCGGCGGCGACGCGACTTTCCCAACTTATGCCTCCAAAACCCAAACAGACCGGATGCCGAAGCCCCGCGATAATAGCAGTATGTTGCCTAGCCCTCTTGTCTCATCACCCACCGTGCCTGCCCGAATTCTGATCGTTGACGATCACCCCAATACGGCTTCGATGCTGGCGCGCGCTCTCAAACAATTTGACAAACCGGTCGAAGTGCTCACCGCCCGCAGTGGGCGCGAAGCGCTAGACATTATGCATCAGCAGCCAGTAGAAGTGCTGATTACCGATTTTATGATGCCGGGCATGAACGGCCTGGAACTGATCGAGCAAGCGCAGAAGAAGCAGGCGCCGTCGCAGATCATCCTGGTCACCGCGTATGACAGCCCCGGCCTGGCCGCTACCGCGCGCCGGCTCAAAGTCAGCCACTATCTTATCAAACCCGTTCAGCCGGAGAAGCTGCGTGACCTGGTGGGACAGGCCATCGAGACGCTTTCCCGGCCTGCACCGTCAAAGCCGTCCGCCGAGATGCCTCCTGCCTCACAGTTCCGCATCCTCATCGCCGACGACCAATCCGACAACACGCAACTGCTGGCGACGCGCCTGTCGAGCGAAGGCTACACGTTCATCACTGCCAGTGATGGCCAGGAGACGCTGGACAAAGTTCGCGCCGAAAAGCCCGACCTGGTGCTGCTCGATGTGAACATGCCGGGCAAGAGCGGCTTCGAAGTTCTCGCCGAAATCCGCGCCGACCCGGACATCGCCCACATCCCCGTCATCGTGTTGACCGCCGCGCGCACTTCGGTGCGCGACATCCGCGAAGGCCTCGGCCTGGGCGCGGACGATTACGTGACCAAGCCCTTCGATTGGCGTGAGCTGGCCGCCCGCGTCCGTTCCAAGCTGCGCGTCAAGTACGCCGAAGACAGACTGCGTCGCCGCAATCGTGAACTCAGCCTGCTGCCGGCCATCGGCCAGGATCTGAGCGCACGCACCGACGTGGACGAGCTGGGTCATGTGGTGCTGCGCCGCGCCGTGGAGGCCCTCGGTGCGGCCAGCGGCAACCTCGCCCTCATCGGATTGAACGATCAATGGCAGTACCAAAGCTACATAGCACGCGAAATCAGCGGCTGGGACTGGGAACGGGCGCAGGCCTGGCTAACGGCACGCAGCCTGATTGCCCAAGTGATGAACTCCGGGCAAGGCACCATCCTGACCGACACCGCCGGCAACGCCGACTGGCCCCGCTTCGATTCCGACGAAAGCCCGGTGCGCTCGGCGATCTGTGTGCCGCTCCTGGGTCGGCGCGGCCCCCTTGGCACGCTCACCCTGCTGCACGAAACACCCGCGTACTTCGCCCAGGACCATATCGGGCTGCTGCAAGCCATCGCCAGCCAGGCCGCCATCGCCCTCGAAAATGCGCAGCTGTATGCCGCCGAGCGGCGGCGCGTGAACGAATTGGTGGCCCTGAATCAGCTCTCACAAGAGCTGGGCCGGATGATGCGCTCCGAAGAGCTGATTGACAGACTCCCACAGCTCGTCTGTAACGCGCTGGGATACCCCACCGTTACGCTGTGGTTGATGAACTCCGAATCCACCGGCCCGGACGCCCTCAAGCTACGCAGCGTCGCCGGAATGGAAAACGCGCCACGCATGTCCCTACTGGCGCTGGCCCCGCAACAGGTAGCCGCAACCGGCCAGCCAGCCTGCCTCTCCGGTTCGGTGGAAGAGCGCACCGGCCATCGCGCCACGAAGTTGCCCACCAGCCAGCTGCCAACCCACTCGGCGGTGGCCGTGCCGTTGTGCGAAAAGTCCAGGGTTATTGGCGTAGTCGCCATTCACAGTCGCTTCCCCAACGCTTTCCAGGAAAGTGACCGCGTGCTGCTGGAAACCTTGGCCGCGCAGGTCATCTCCGCCCTGGAGCGCATCCGCTGGTTCGAGTCGGTGGAGCGTGAGCAGCAGCGATTGGCGGCGGTCCTCAACGCCACGCCCGAAGCCATCTTGGGCCTGGACGGCTTGGGCAACCTGCAATTCATCAACCCCGCCGGCTTCCGGCTGTGGGACGGCGTGAGCCTGCGCCTAGGCGAACCTTTGCCAAAAGGCACACCCTACGATGAGTTGGTGCAGTTCCTCGACCAGGCGCGCGGCATGGCTCAGGCCGGGCTGCTGACGCGCCAGCTGCAATGGCCGGATCGGCGCGTCTTCAACGTCTCGGTCACGCCGCTGGAGCCGGACGGGCAGGTCGTCATGCTGCACGATGTGACGCACTTCAAGGATATGGAGCGCGTCAAGAACGAATTCCTGGCCTCCGCCTCGCACGACCTGAAAAACCCGCTGACCGCCATCATCGGCTACGCCGACCTACTCCAGCGCGTGGATGATCCGACCGAGCGCCAGCTCCAGTTCATTCAACGCATTCAAACCGCCTCGAGTCGCATGCTGGACCTGGTGAAAGACCTAATGGAGCTGGCACGCATTGATATGGGCCTAGAATTGCGTAAAGAACGCCTGGATTTGCACGACCTGCTCGCCGCTGAACTGGAAGACTTCCGTGACCAGGCCGCCGTCAAGCATCAGACTGTTCATTTGGAGCCGGCCACGGGGCCGGTCGTTGTCGAGGTAGATTTAGCCCGAATGCTGCAAGTGCTGCGTAACTTGGTGAGCAACGCCATTAAGTACACACCTGAGGGCGGGCAAATTACGCTGAGCGCCTCGGCTAGCGGGCAGGCCGGACAGTTTCAGGTGCGCGATACCGGGCTAGGCATCCCGGCGCCAGACCTGCCGCGCATCTTCGAGAAGTTTTACCGGGTACACACCACCGATCGCGAGGGCATCGAAGGCAGCGGCCTCGGCTTGGCGATCGTCAAAGCCATCGTTGAGCAGCATGGTGGTCAGGTTGCCGTGGAGAGCACACTCGGACGCGGCAGCTGCTTTACCGTGACGTTGCCTTTGGCCGAGATAGCCGAGACAACCCACAAACCGCTTCCCGTTCAAGCCGAATCTTAACGTGACTTCTATGGTCAGCATCTGCCAAGCACCTGATAATTCGGTTGAATTCGGCCGGTAGCCGTCGACAGTGAATAAGGTGCCGCCGATGCGTCGGAGAACTGACCCAAAACAGTACGCGGAGTGCATCTGATGTCATCTCCCTCCCCACAGAACACATCGGCAACGCCAGCGCCCGCTATGCCAACTTCGGCGGAAGCAAAAAACGCGCAGCGCGCCGCCCTGATTACGCTCATCGTCACCGCCGGGTTGACGGTGTATTTTGGGTTTCTGGCTTACCGGCAGCTCGATACCAACTCGATCTGGGCTACGCTGAATACGCTCGGCATGACGCTGGCCAACCTGGCCGGCTTCTGGTTCAGCCGACGGGGTCGCCATGTGCTCGGAACATGGCTGGTTCTGGGCGGCTTGATGGTCGGCGTAGTGACATCACCGGCCATACGAGCCGGTCTGGGCCTGGCCCTCTTTATTAGCGCACCCTTGTTTGTTGCCGTCGTTGCCGGTCAGACCCTGCCGCCACGACAGGTTCCCTGGGCCGTCGGCCTGGGGGTCGGGGCAGGCATCATCGCCGGGCTGGGAGACTACTTCTGGCCGTGGCCCCGCCCCCTCTCGCCGGTCTATCAAACCCTGCCCATCATCGCCACCGGCGTGGTGCTGATACTGGGCTGGGGGATCGTGCGCCGCTTCCCGCACTACAGCCTGCGTACCAAGCTGTTGATAAGCTCCGTCACCGTGGTGGCGCTAACGGTCGGCGCACAATCCATCATTTTCAGCCAAATCGCCACCTCCGAAATTCGTGCCCAGGTGGGCAACAGTCTGGTCGCTCTGGCTGAGGACCGGGCAACGACCATCGGCAGCCGGATCGGCCTGCAGGCGGACGTGCTGCGCGCGCTGGCGCTCAACAAGTTCCTGCAGGACGGGCTGGAAGAGGCCAGTCGCACCAACACGCAGAGCGCCGAGGCCCTGCGCGCCGCCGATGAGCGCTGGCGCCGGGCCGTGGAGGCAGGCCGGCCGGACGACCCGCTTATCCTTCAGGTGCTCAACCATCCACTGGCCGGCGAACTCAATGAACTCCGCGAGCGTTTCTCGCAATCCGAGCTGTTCCTGACCACCGACCAACACGGCGCTACGGTCGCATCCACCCAGGTCGTAGAACGTTACTATCACGGCGACGAGGCCTGGTGGCAAACGGCCTCTTCACGCGGCATCTTCATCGGCCTGATTGAGCAGGGTTTCGGTGGTCCTCGACTCGGCATTGCCGTTGCCGTGCCCGCTCACGAGCGTGAGCAGATCGTCGGCGTGGCGCTGACCTTGCTCCACCTCGACCAATTTGCGGATGACCTGGCAAGCGCACGCCGCGGCAAGACAGGCCGCACCGAGATTTACTTCGAAGGTGGGGGTGGGCTGAAGTTACACGAAGCTGCCGACGGCAGCCTCAAACTCGAACTAGAGAGAGAGGCGAGGTTAGATTTGCAGCGGTTGATTGCGTCATCGGAGCCATTCCTTGAGATCGAACACGATGGAAAGGTGGCGTTATCCAGCTCTGCGCGCGTCCGTTCCAATCTCAAGGCAGACCCTATCGGCGACGAGAGGGGCTCCATTACTGGCCTGGGCTGGTACGTCGTTGTCTCTCAAGAAAAGAACGAGGCTCTGGAGCCGGTGGCTGTGATCATGCGCGCCAACTTTCTCATCACAGTCGTCGCCCTGCTGATTGCCGGCCTGGCAGCGGTGGTGGTGGCCCAATTGCTGACGCGCCCCCTCACCCGTCTGACCGCCGTGGCCGCCCGCGTCTCCGCCGGCGACCTGAAGGTGCAGGCACCGGTGGAAAGCGGCGACGAGATCGGCGCGCTGGCGACGACCTTCAACGTAATGACCACACAGCTGCGTGAAACGCTCGAGGGCTTGGAACAGCGCGTGGCCGACCGCACGCGCGCCCTGGCCACCAGCGCTGAAGTCAGCCGACGGCTCTCCACCCTCCTTGACCCTACTGAGCTGGTGAAGCAGGTCGTTGAGCGAGTACAGCGCGCGTTCGGCTATTACCATGTACACATCTATCTGTTCGATGAGTCGCGTGAAAATCTGGTGATGAGGGGCGGCACGGGCGAGGCCGGCGCATTGATGCTGACACGCGGCCACAAGCTGCCGCGCGGCAAAGGCTTAGTCGGCCGCGCCGCCGAGACCAACCAGATCGTGCTTGTGCCCGAAACCGCGCGCGACCCCGGCTGGCTGCCCAACCCGCTGCTGCCGGAAACGAAGGCTGAGGTCGCCGTGCCTATTGCCATCGGTGAAGAAGTGCTGGGTGTGATCGATGTCCAGCACAACGTGGTCGGTGGGCTGACGCAAGACGACGCCGACCTGCTCCAGGCGATTGCGAACCAGATGGCCATCGCGCTCCAGAACGCCCGCATCTACCGGCAGGCGCAACGCCGGGCCGAGGTGGAAGCGCTGGTGAACTCCATTAGCCAGAGGCTTCAATCCACCACAACGGTAGATGAGGCGCTTCAAGTAACGGCGCGCGAAGTGGGCCGCGCCCTGGGCGGCGTGCGCGTACAGGTGCGTCTGGCCCCAACAAACGGACACACAGCGCCGCCGACCGGCGTTGCGGAATCGCAGAACTAGGGAACCCGCTATGCCACCAAACACTTCTGCGCCTTACCTCTCTCACGGCCACGACCCGTGGCTGGTCATGTTGTCCGTCGCGATGGCGGTGCTGACGGCATACGCCGCGCTCGAACTGGCGTGGCGCATAGTTGGGGCGCGCGGCCGGGAGCGCTATCTGTGGCTGGCCAGCAGCGCAGTCGCTCTCGGCGCCGGCGCCTGGTCCGCGCATTTTATTGGGATGTCGGCCCTTCAGCTGCCTGTGCCGGTGCGGTATGACGTGCTCACCGCGCTGGCGGCGCTGCTGCCGGTGGTGGCCGGCGCAGCGCTGGCATTCTGGCTCAGCGGCAGAGCCAGAGCCGAAGTACGCCCGTGGCAGATCGGCCTGGCTGGCTCGGTCCTGGGCGGGGCCATTGCCGGTATGTACTTCATCGGCATGGCTGCCCTGCGCCTCCGAGCGACGTTCAGCTACGACCCGGCCTGGTTGGCGTTTGCGTTCGTCGTCGCCACAGTCACTTCGAGCTTTGCGCTTTGGCTGCACGTAGGCCTCCGTGCCGCCGCTACGTCTGCTAGGCAGCTGGGCAAAATCGCCGGCGCCCTGGCGCTGGGCGGCGCGATTGCCGGCCTGCACTACGCCGGGATGCGCGCGGCTAAGTTCCTGCCGACGACCGACTACTTGCCTAATCCCATCGGCCTGGTTGACATTGACGTACTCGGCTCCGCAGCCATCATCGTTGGCGTTCTAACCGTAATCACCACCGGCCTGACGGTCTTGGTGTTCAACCAACAATTGCTGAGTCAACTCAGCTTTACACGCAAATTCCTGCTCGTCAGCGCGCTCTTCATCACGCCGCTTCTTGTCGTCATCGGCGTGTTCTCCTTCGAGCTGTACGATCGTATTGATAAATACGGCTACCGCGAACTGTACGGCGTTCGCTATGTGACGCCGCTGCAAAGCCTGCTCGTTAACTTGCAATTGCATCAGGAAGCGCTGGCCGAATACGCCGCCGGCCGACTGACCGAACAGCAGTTGCTCGACGTTCGGAGCGCCGTTGATGCCGACTTAGCCACCCTTGCCGAACTAGACCGCCGGTATGGCACGATATTGCAAACTAACACATGGCTATCCAGTCTGAGGTATAAGTGGTCTGGCCTGCAAAGCCAGACACTCCGGTTCTCGCCACAGGCCGCCCGGTTGCGTCATATCGAATCGGCAACGAACGTACGTGAGTTGATCGCCTACATCGGCGACAGCTCTTTCCTAAGCCTTGACCCCGACCTGGATAGCCACAACTTAATGAGGGCAACACTAATCCACCTGCCGGATAATCAAATGTTGCTCAACCGGTCGGCGCAGATGTTCCTGGCAACACTACACGGAGAACTGGTAACGCCGGAAGAAAGAGCACAGCTCTCAGCAGCGCTCACATTATTGCGTGCTAATCTCGATGCGTTGGAGGCTGAGCTTGAGGTAGCTTATCGCAACCACCCAGACGGCTTCATTGAGCCGAACCTTGCACCGGAGTTTGCCGCCTATCGCCAGGTCCTGACAGAATATTTGGACTTCCTGAAATTTCAGCTGAACCTGACGAAACCGACGGTCTCCCTCTCGGATGCCCGGCGCCTCATCGGCGAAGCGCGCGCCGCAAATCAGCGGTTTTACGCTGTGGTCAGTGAAAATTTGGCCGCCAGCATCCAGGGCCGGATTGACCGCTTGACTTTTCGCCTGGCCAGTTTGGTTGGGTTCAGCCTATTCACCGGCGCCTTGGCGCTGGCCTTCGGCCAGGCGGTGTTCCGCGTCATCCTTCGGCCGCTGCGCGCCCTGACTGACGCCACACAGGCTCTAGCAGGCGGCGATTTGAGCGTGCGCGTCAACGTGGTCGGCTCTGATGAGATAAGCACGCTGGCGCTGGCCTTCAACGACATGGCCCGCCGCCTGCAGCTGAGCCAGACCGAATTGGCTGAGCGCAACCGCGCTTTGGCCACTTCGGCAGAGGTCAGCCGCCGCCTCTCGACGCTGCTGGATGAAAAGCAGCTGGTGCGGGAGGTCGTCGAGCAGTTGCAACTGGCCTTCGGCTATTACCATGTCCACATCTACCTTTTCGACGAGCAGCGCGAAAATCTGATAATGGCCGGCGGCACCGGCCCGGTGGGCGCGGCGCTGCTAGAGCGCGGCCACAAGCTACCACGTGGCAAGGGCCTGGTCGGCCGCGCCGCCGAGACCAACGCACCCGTCATCGTGCCGAACACCACGCTCGACCCAGGCTGGCTGCCCAACCCGCTACTGCCGGACACCAAAGCCGAAGTCGCCGTCCCCATCGCTCTGGGCAACGAAGTGCTCGGTGTGCTGGACGTGCAGCAGAACATGGTCAACGGCCTCTCGGCTGCCGACGCTGAGATGCTTCAGGCCATCGCCAACCAGGTCGCGCTGGCGCTGCGCAACGCGCGCTCCTATGCCCGCGCGCAACGCACCGCCGAGCGCGAGGCTTTGGTCAACAGCATCAATCGCAAGATCCAATCTGCCGCTAGCCTGGAATCCGTGCTAGACATTGCCGCGCGCGAACTAGGCCTGGCGCTGAGAGCGCGCACCGCCGTTGCAGAACTCAACCTGCGCCCCGCAATGGAACGCTCAACCACTATTGCGACGGCTGACGAACGAAGGCCGAGCGCTCGCGCCAAACTTGAAATAAGCAGAGCGAACCCGGTCAGCACCGGCTTCATTGACGCAGAAACCAACGGCCGCAGTCACAGTTAAAGTCGCGCTATGAACGCACCTGAACTATCTCCCCACAAGAAAGCCGTACCCGGCCTGAACACATTGCAGCGCATCTGGCAATCGCTGGTGCAGCCATCGGCGCTTATCACCGAAATCGGCGAACGCCGCCAGGCCGAGCTGCTGGCCTCCCTGACGCTGATCTTCATTTCTCTCTCGAGTGCAGGCGCGTTTGCCAACCTGGTGACCGTGCCAGGCCGCGGGTTCAATGCCGCCTCATGGGCGCTGTTGGCGACGACGCTCGTGACGCTGGTCGCATATCTTCTTAGTCGCAGCCGCTATTTTCGTCTGGGCGTGTGGCTCCTCATCATCATCCTTGTTGCAGGTGGCTTCTCTTTGGCTCAAAGTGACCCGAGCCGCGCCAGCTTTGCACTCTTCAGGTTTGTGCCACTTGCATTTGTCGTCACCAACATCTTTTTGAACTTTACCGGCGCCGCCATTGTGATGGCACTAACCGTTGCTGCCTTGCTGATGCTGCCTCTCTGGCTCGACGTGACGCCGCGCGAGGCCACTTCGCTGGCCGGTGCCCTTGGCGCGTTTGGCACGTTGCTGCTCATTGCCGCCGGCTTCCGCAACAAACTGGAACGCGACCGCCTGGCCGAGCTCTCGGCAGCCAATGAGAAACTGCGAACCCTCGGTGCACTGCTGGAACAACGCGTCGCCGAACGTACCCGCGACATTATCCTGGCCGCCGACGTGGGCCGGTCATTAGCCAAAGCTCGCGACCTTGACACACTCCTGGCCGACGCTGTAGAGCTGATTCGCGAACGCTTCGACCTGTATCACGTTCAAATCTACGTGACGGACTCCGCCGGGCACAAATTGCTGCTCCGCGCCAGTAGCGGCGAGGTGGGCGCAGAGCTGCTGCGCCGTCGACACTACCTGCCTGTCAGCCTCGGCTCGCTCAACGGCCAGGCAGCACTGGAACGCCGCCCAGTGCTCGTCACCAACACACTGTCCGACCCCAACTTCAAGCCCAATCCTCTCTTGCCGGAGACCCGCTCCGAGGCCGCCATCCCGCTTATCGCCGAAGGCCGTGTGCTGGGCGTGCTCGATCTGCAAAGCAATCAACCGGGTGCGTTCACGGCAGAGAGCCTGCCCGTCTTCGAGACACTGGCCGGCCAGCTCACGATCGGCATCGAAAACGCGCTCCTGCTGCGGGAGGCCGAAGCCGCTCGCAACGAGCTGGCCGAGCAAACGCGCCGCCTCAGCCGCAGCGGCTGGCAGGCTTTCCTCGATGCCATTCACCGGGCTGAACATGTGGAACGCCGCTATGTGAGCGAGGCAGCAGAAGCCACAGAGCTCGCAGCAGCGGACGAAGAACGCTCCGTTTTGACCGTGCCCATGACCATCGCCGGCGAAGCCATTGGCGCACTGCGGGTGGAGGCCGGCGAACAACGTAGCTGGTCGGCAGATGAAGTCGAATTGGTAGAGGTGGTTGCTCGGCAGGTAGCCGCGCATCTGGATGACCTGCGCCTCATCGCTCAGGCCGAGCAATACCGCGCCGAGGCCGAGGACGCTATGCGTCGCCTGACGCGAGAGAGCTGGCAGATGTACCTGGTCGAAGCCGAGAAACCGCCCGCCTACGTGTACGACGGCGAGCAAGTTCAGACCGTGTCCGATGAAACCGCTTCGGTTGAACCCAGGCACATCTGGCCGCTGACCTTGCACGGCGAACGACTGGGCGAAATTGCCATCGAGGCCGAGACCGTCGGGCCGGAGGCCGAGCACATCCTCGCTGCCGTCGCCGAGCGCCTCAGTGTGCATCTGGAGAACCTGCGCCTCTCCGCCCAGACCGAGCAGGCGCTCACCGAGAATCAAAAACGCGCCGACCAGCTAGCCCGACTCTCCGAGATAGAACAGGCGCTCTCATTGGCAAAGACCGAAGAGGAAATCATCGAAGCTATACAGCCCGCCTTCGACGCAAAGAACCTGACGGCCATCACCCTTACCTACATCACCGGCGACGAACGCGGTCGGGCGATGACGCTCGATGGCGCGGCAGTCTGGGCTGACGGACGGTTCTGCCACGACCGGTTGCCTGCTCTACAAAACCTGAGCCTTGAGAAGCACCCCCTCACACCGCTCTGGATGACGCGTGCCGCCGAACCGACCTTTGTCGGCGATGTGCTGACCGACCCGCGCGTCGGTGAAGCGGTACGGGCGTTGGCCCGTGAAGAGGGTTGGCGTTCACTGCTGTTGCTACCGCTCCGCAGCGGTGGCCGGTGGCAGGGGCTGCTCACCGTGAGCTGGGCAGAGCCGCGCACGCTTAGCGCCGATGAGGCCTTCTTCGCCGAGCGGTTGCTGGAGTCGGTGGCCGGCGTTACCGCCACCCGTTGTGCTTCCCTGGCGCAACAACGAGCTCTGGCAGAAAACCTGCGCCGCAACGAGGAACTGACCGCCCTCAATCGGCTTGTCATTAGCGCCGCTTCCGCGCGCGACGTGACGGAGCTGCTGCAATCCGCCGCCCGCGAAGTGGTGCAGCTGCTGCACGCCCGCAGCGCCGCCTTCGCCCTGCTGGAGCCGGACGGCCAGCATCTGCGATTGATCGCCGACTACACTACCACCAGCGACGAGCCGAGCGCCGTCGGCATGCTCATCCCCCTGGCGGGTAACCTCTCGACTCAATGGGTGTTCGAGCACCGGCGCGCGCTGGTGGTGAATGACGCCCAGAGCAATCCGCTGACGACGCCGATCCACGAGCTGATGCCCACGCGCCGGACGCAGGCGTTGCTCATCGCGCCATTGACAGTCCGCGGCGAGGTCATCGGCACGCTGGGCGTAGACCTGGAAGAAGTGGGCCGCACCTTCACCCCAAACGAAGTCTCGTTCGTCGAAACGCTGGCCGGCCAGCTGGCCGGTGTGCTGGAGAACCTGCGCCTCTACGCCGAAGCGCAACGCCGCGCCGAGCGCGAGTACCTCATCAACACCATCACGCAGAAGATCCAGAGCACGACCACCGTGACCGGCGCACTGCAAACAGCCGTGCAGGAGCTGGGGCTGGCACTCAAAGCCAAACGTACACATGTAGAGCTAAGCCCGGCGCCGATCAACGGCCACTGAAGAAGTTATGGCCATGCCCTATGTGATTGCACTTTGGCATCAGAAAGGTGGAGTCTCCAAGACCACCACGGCCTTAGCGTTGGCCGCCTGCCTAGTGGAGAAAGCTCACCCAACCCTGTTGCTGGACCTGGATCCACAGGGCAACCTGACCACCGGCCTAGGTCTCAACCCGGCAGAAGCGCGTCACTCCCCCGCCGACTTGCTGCTTGGCAATGACACCGTCTCCCGCGTCGTTTGTGCAACTCCCTGGCCTGGCCTGGACATTATCCCCTCCAACCCGGACATGGTGACGGTGAGCCGGTGGCTGCATGTGCGCGAGGGCTACGAGCCGGTGCTGCGCCATGCGCTGAGCCGGCCGGACGTTGCCGGTTACGACTTCGTCTTCCTCGATTGCCCGCCGATGCTCGGCCCCATCACCATCGCCGCGCTCACCGCCGCCCAGCTGGTCATCGTGCCCACGCAGTGCGAATACTTCTCGGTGCAAACGCTGGGCAGCAGCCTCAAGCTGGTACAGCTGGTGCGCGGGCGCACCAACCCGGGCTTGGCCTACCGCGTGCTCGTCACCCTCTTCGACCTGCGCGGCGCGCTGCACAGCCGCGTCCTCGCCCAATTGCAGCAACACTTCGCACCGGCCATGTTCCAAACCATCATCGGTGTGGACTCCAAGCTGCGCGAAAGCCAGCTCGTCGGAACGCCTATCACCTTGCATGCCCCTCATAGCCGAGGCACCCAGCAATATCGTCAACTGGCCGAGGAACTTTGCGCCTATGTCCAAAGACCTGTACTCCAAACGGCTTGAGGACCTGTTCTCCGGCAGCCCCGGTCCGGCGCCCGACCCGACGCCAACGTCGCCGCCTACGGCCCAACCGCCCAACGGCCTGAACGCACCGGCGGGCGCAACCGTAAGCGCCGGCACAACTGCGACGCTCAACGGCCATCACACGCCGCCGGCGGAAGTCGAAGCGCTGCGCGCCCGCATTGCCGAGCTGGAAATTGAGCTGGCGGCGACGCGCGCGCGAGTCAGGCTGAAGCAAAGCACCGGCCTGCTGGAACTCGAGCCTACCGATCTGCGCCTCAGCCGTGAACTGCTGGAGCTGGCCGTCGAAGGCGCCAACGAAGGCCTGTGGGACTGGGACCTGGTCACCAACACCGTCACCTTCTCGTCTGCCTGGAAGCGCCTGATCGGCTACAGCAGCAACGAGCTGGAGAACACCTTTGCCACCTTTGAGTCACACCTGCACCCCGATGAACGCGAGCGCGTACTGGCCAATCTGTGGGCCTACCTGAACGGACAGCAGGACGTATACATCGCCGAGTATCGCTTCCGGCACAAGGACGGCAGCTACCGCTGGATGTTAGCGCGCGGCAAGGCGCTGCGCGACACCAACGGCCGGCCCACGCGCATGGCCGGCTCACACCTGGACATCACCGAGCGCAAGCTGGCCGAAGAGGCGCTGCGCGAGAGCGAAGAACGATATCGCTCCTTCATCGAAAGGACCACCGACCTGGTGCAAAGCGTAGGGCCGGACGGCCGCTTCCTGTACGTCAATCGCGCCTGGCACGTCACTCTCGGTTACACCCCTGAAGACCTGGCCACGCTGACGGTATTCGACATCATCAACCCAGAGGACCTGCCGCATTGCCAATTGCTCTTCAGAAAGATCTTTCAAGGCGAGAGCGTTTACAACATCGAAGTCACCTTCATCACGAAGAGCGGGGCGCGCGTCCAGCTGGAAGGCAACAGCATGCCGCACATCATCAATGGCCAAGTTGTTTCCGCGCAGTCCATCTTTCGCGATGTCACTGAGCGCCGGCGGACGGAGGCGGAGCTGCGCTCCTTGTTCGCCGCGATGAACGATGTGGTGCTGGTGTACGATTCTGAGGGTAGGTACTTGCGCATCGTGCCCACCAACCCCTTGCTGCCATATCGTCCGTCCGAAGAGGTGCTCGGAAAGCGCATGCACGATGTCATGCCGGCGGCCAAGGCGGATGAGCTGCTGACGCACTTGCGGCGTGCGCTGGTCACGCGGCAATTGGTGCGCGCCGAATATCAGCTCACCATCAACGACCGGGAATACTGGTTCGACGCCTCCATCTCGCCGCTGAGCGACAACACCGTGTTCTGGGTGGCGCGCGACATTACCGAGCGCAAGCAGGCCGAACGCCTGATCGCCCGCCGCGCTGCCGAGCTGGAAGCTCTCAACTCCCTTAGCCAGGCCCTCAGCCGCATACAGGACCTGGCCGCCACCCTCAAGACGGTAGGTGAGAACGTCATTCGCATCTTCAATGCCCACAGTGGCTACATCGCCCTGTACGATGCCATCACCGATCACGTTGAGCTGCCCTATTTCTTCGAGGAAGGCCATGCCATCTCGGTGCCGCCCATGCCGCTTGGCCAGGGGCCGACGGCGCACATTATCCGGAGCCGGCGCACACTCGTCATCAATTCGGAAATAGACCGACGCATGAAGGAATTGGGGGCACGCACCTATCGCGAAGCCGCCCAGCAGCCGCGCTCCTGGGTCGGTGTGCCCATCCTCTTCGGCTACGAGGTCGTCGGTGTGCTCAGCCTCGGCTCGCTGCAAGAGGGACACTTCTCCGACGAAGACGTCCACCTGCTGGAGACCATCGCCTCCAGTGTGGCCGCCTCGATTCAGAAAGCGCGGCTCTTTGACCAGGCGCAGAAGCGCGCCACCGAGCTGGCGACCGTGGCGGAGGTCAGTGCCGCCGCTGCTGCTGCCCGCGATCCCAACGTGCTGCTCCAGACCATGGTGGACCTGACCAAGTCGCGCTTCGGTCTGTACCACGCCCACGTTTACCTGCTCAATCAGCCCGGCGACATGCTGGTGTTGGCCGCCGGCGCGGGCGAGGCCGGCGCGCGGATGCTGGCGCAAGGCTGGAGCATTCCGCTCAACCATCCGCATTCGCTGGTGGCACGCGCCGCGCGCACTCGCCAGGGCGTCGTCAGCAACGATGTGAGGCAGGAGCCGGACTTCCTGCCCAACCCGCTGTTGCCCGAAACGCGCGCCGAGATGGCCATCCCGCTCATCGTCGGCGCTCAGGTGCTGGGCGTGCTCGACGTGCAATCCGAGCGCGTGGGGCGCTTCACTCCCGAAGACGTACAAATCCAGATGACGCTGGCAGCCCAGATCGCCATCGCTCTGCAAAACGCGCGCTCCTTTGAACAGACTGAACGCCTGGTACACGAGCTGAACGTCATGACGCAGCGCCTGACCGGCGAGGGCTGGCAGACCTACACGCACGAGGCCGGCCTGGCCGACCAATCCTTCGTTTACGACCTGACACAAGTGCGCCGCGTGCCTACATCGCTCGCCATCTCCGACCACCAGGACATGGCACCGTTTTCGGCGCTGCTTGCAACGCCCCTCAGTGTGCAGGGCACGACCATCGGCCAGCTGGCCATCGCCGACCCCGAGCTGCCGACCGAGGACGCCCGCGGGATCCTTGCCGCCGTCGCCGAACGCCTGAGCGCGCACCTGGAAAACCTGCGCCTGACCGACACCACCCAAGCGGCGCTCGCCGAAACCGAACAGCTCTACGACTTCTCCAGCCGCCTCAATGCGGCGCTGACTTTTGAAGAAGTGGTGTGCGCGGCCGCCTCGGTAATAGGCGCAGATGCCTGTCGCCTGCTGACCTTTGAACTCGACGCGGACGATCGGCCCGAATGGATGATCGTCAAGGCCATCTGGCCGGGAGGCGAGAATGATGCCGTGCTTGGCGAGCGCCGGCGTGTGCTGGAGTTCCCGCTGGCGCACATCTGGTTGAGCAACCCCTTCGAGCCGCTGCTCATTGGCGACTGGGTGCATGATGCGCGCCTCGGCCCCACCACACGCGCCGCCTTGCCCGGCGCCGGCGCGGTCGTCCTGATGACCCTGATGCTTGGCGGCAAGTGGGTGGGGATGCTGGCCTCGGCCTGGAGGCAGCCGCAAACCTTCAGCGAGCGCGATGTGCGTCGCTTCCGCACCGTGGCCGCACAGGTGGCTGTGGCGGTCAACAACCGGTTGCTGTTTGAGAAGACGCAGGAAAACCTGGCGCGCCAGGAACGCCTGAGCACCGAGCTGGAAACTGTAGCGCAGGTCAGCACAGCTGCTTCGACGCTGTTGGAACGCGATCGGCTGTTGCAACAAGTCGTAGACCTGACATGCGAACGCTTCGGCCTCTATCATGCCCAAATCTTCCTCAGCGACGATGTGAGCGGAACCCTGCAGCTCGCCGCCGGCGCCGGCGAGGTGGGTCGGCAGCTCGTCGCCGAATGCCGCCCAATCCCGGTGCTTCTGGAGAACTCGTCTGTCGCAAGGGCAGCGCGTACCCGACAGCCCGTGCTGGTCAACGATACCCAGGCGTTGCCGGGCTTCCGGCCATATCCATTGCTGCCCCGGACCCGCTCCGAGCTGGCCGTGCCGCTCATCGCCGGCGAACGGGTGCTGGGCGTGCTGGACGTGCTCTCCGACCAACCCGATCACTTCACGCAGGAAGACATCCGCATCAAGAGCACACTCGCGGCGCAGGTCGCCATCGCTCTGCAAAACGCCAATCTGTATGCCGAGCAGACGGCCACCGTTGCCCGTCTGCGCGAACTTGACCAGCTCAAGTCGTCGTTCCTGGCCAACATGAGCCACGAGCTGCGCACGCCGCTCAACTCCATCCTCGGCTTTACCGATGTGATTCTCGAGGGCCTGGACGGTCCGCTGACCGACCGGATGGAGAACGATCTCAAGATCGTTCAGAAGAACGGCCAGCACCTGCTCGGACTGATCAACGATATCCTCGACATGGCCAAGATCGAGGCCGGACGCATGACCATTACCCCCGAGCGCTTCGACCTGGGCCAGGTGATTAACGAAGTGCTGGAGATTACGTTGCCACTGGCGCGTGAGAAGCGCCTCTATCTACGCTCGGAGATCGACTCGTCCAGTGACCTAGACGTGGACGCCGACCACATGCGGGTGCGCCAGGTGCTCCTCAACCTGGTGGGCAATGCCATCAAGTTCACCGAGCATGGTGGCGTTTGCCTGCGCGCCGAGCGCGTCCGTCGCTCCGGCGAAGACGGCGGCGACCTCCTGCACATCTGCGTCGCCGATACCGGCATCGGCATCCCGCCAGACAAACTGGAGATGATTTTCGAAGCCTTCAGCCAGGTGGATACCTCCACCACGCGCAAGGTCGGCGGCACCGGCCTCGGCCTGGCCATCAGCCGCCACCTGATCGAGTTGCACGGCGGGCGGCTGTGGGCAGAGAGCAGCGGCATACCCGGTGAGGGTGCCAGCTTTCACATCGAGCTGCCGGTCAAGTTCCGCCCGCCGCTGGCCATAGGGAGTTAAGTTTAGAAGGGAATTCGCCTCATTCGAGCCGTTCCATTCGTTTATAAATTTTCTTTACATGGCACGACCTTCCTATCTTGAGTGCGTTCACTGCGGCGATCGGCAGCCGTACGTTCCGTTCATACCGCCGGTGTGTGCACGCTGCGGCTCAGAGTGGCTAGAGCCGTGGTACGACTACGCCGCCTTTAAGCGCGAGCTGCTGCGCGGGTTGCCAGGCCGCCCGGCCAATTTGTGGCGCTACCACGACGTCCTCCCGGTGGACGACCCGTTGCGCTTCGACCTGAACAGCGCCGGCGGTACGCCCATGTTGCACTCGCGCCGCTACGCCGACCGCCTGCGCCACGCACAGCTCTACATCAAGGATGAACGCCATGGCCCGACCAGCTCGTTCAAGGACCGGCAGGCCGCGGTGGCCGTCGCCGCCATGCTGGAAGCCGGCGTCCGTGAGTGCGTCATCGCCTCCACCGGCAACGCTGCCGTTGCCTACGCCTCCGCTTGCGCGCGTGCCGGCATCAAGCTGTGGGTGTTCATGACCAGCCTGGTGCCCAACGAGAAGCTGCGCGAAGCGGCGCTCTTCGGCGCAGAGGTCATCAAAGTCAGCGGCAACTACGACCAAACCAAGCAAATCGCCGCTGACTTCGCCAAACGCCGTGGCCTGCTGCTGGACCGCGGTGCGCGCAGCATCCCGGCGCGTGAGTCCATGAAGACCATCGCCTATGAGATCGTCGAGCAGCTGGGCTGGCGCGCGCCGGACTGGTACATCCAATCGGTCAGCGGCGGGCTGGGGCCGCTCGGCGTCTATCACGGCTTCAGCGAGCTGCAACACATGGGCCTGATTGACAAAATCCCCAAGCTGGGCATCATTCAGGCCGAAGGTTGTGCGCCGATGGTGCGCGCCTTCAAGGCAGGGCGGGACACCGCTGAGCCGGTGACGCCCGAGACGCGCATCGCCGTGCTTTCCACCGGCGACCCGGGCCGCACCTACACCTATCTCTGGCAGCTGGTGCAGAAGCATGGCGGCGCCATGGAGAGCGTCTCCGACCATGCGGCCTGGGACTCGATGCTGACGCTGGCCAAGGCCGAAGGCATGGCCGTCGAGCCGGCTGCTGCCGTCGCCTTTGCCGGCTTCGAAAAGCTGCTAGCTCAGGGCCATATCCATTCGGAGGAGCTGGTCGTGATCAACGGCACCGGCCACACCTTCCCTGTGGAAAAGCACGTGCTCGGCGAGCAGTGGCACGTGGACGTGCACTTGAGCGACGACATGCGGCCGGCCCCGCGCGAGGGCCTGCTCGCCGCGCTCAACCAGCTCGATGAGAAGGTGACCAGCGTGCTGCTGGTGGACGACAATCCCGACGACGCGCTGCTCATCCGGCGGTTGCTGGAGAACCGCAAGTCGTACCGCGTCTTCACCGCCAGCAACGGCGTGGATGGACTGCGGCAAGCTCGCGAGCGCCTGCCTGACTTGATCATCACCGACCTAACCATGCCGGAAATGGATGGCTTCACTTTGCTGGAAGAATTGCGTCATGACGCGCGCACCCGCAACATTCCGGTAATTGTGGTCAGTGCACGCGACATCACCGCCGACGAGCGTGCCCGCCTGAACGAGGCAGCGATCGAGGCTCTTTACGAGAAAGGCTCACTCTCACCACGTGCGTTCGTGGAACAGGTCGTACAGGTGATCGGCGACAAGACGTCGCCGGGTGGAAAGACATCGCCGAACGGAGGTCATTGAGATGGCTCCAACGATTCTCTACATCGAAGACAACCCGGACAACATGCTGCTGGTGCAGCGGGCGCTGGAGGCACGCGGTTACAACTTTCTCTGGGCGGCCAACGGCTTGAGCGGTTTGGCGGAGGCTGAGGCCAAACGCCCCGACCTGATCCTGCTCGACATCAACCTGCCCGATATTGACGGTTACGAAGTGGCGCGCCGCATCCGCGCCCACGCCGAGCTGCGCACGCTGCCCGTCATCGCCATCACCGCCAACGCCCTGCGCGGCGACGCCGAGAAAGCGCTTAACGCCGGCTGTGATGTGTACATGTCCAAACCCATCAACATCCGTGAACTGTGGGCTAAGATTAATTCCTTCTTGCCGAACGGAGCAGGCTTCTGAAAGACCCCGCGATTTATCCCTTTGCCCCCACACCAACCGGCCGGACTTGGCACCGTCGGTTTCTCTTTCTATCCTCTCAAAATTCTGCCGACCGTCGCCAAGTCACCAACAAATTCAAACTGTTCACGCCCTTCTGCACTACCACCGAACCCTTCCCACCTTTGCCCAAAGCATTTATGATATGGGCAAAGTGAGTCACGGAGCCTGGCAAATCTTCAGGCTCTAGCCATACAGAAAAAGGCAAACCCGTCGAAAGGCGGGGGCGCAAAGTTACGGGTCTAAGCGCTTGCGGCTGCAAGCGGATGATCGCCGGACTGCCTGACGAACCACTTGCTCTCCCAACCTCGGCAGTCCGCAAATGCCGAGGTTCTTTGTTACTCGGTCTGTGTTGTTGACGGAGATTGATGATGACAGCCTGACGCCGGTTTGCCCACTCATCGTTAACCACCGGTAAAAAGCCTCGCTAGATTGCGTCAAACTCGTGGGAGATCGCGGCGCCGTCGCCATCACCCCCGAAAAGTTTCTTAGTTAGAAAGGTGCTCTCATGTCCCACAATCCTCACTGGCTCTCAGCGGATACCGATACCGAACTCACCTGGCCGGCGTGGCTGCTTTCGGACACGCTGACGGACGATGCCTCACCGCTGAAAAGCCTGGCGCGCCATCGTCGTTACGGCTACAACGCCGACGAACCCTCACCCTCGCCGCTGCGCATCATCGCGCGCGATCGGCGCCCACCGCGCGCCACGCGCTAGCCGCCGCTATATGGCCGGCACGCTCACGCCGAACAGTGCCGTGCCGGTGATGGAACTGGGCCAGCGGATGCTACGCCGCTATACGGCGCTGTCATTGCGCCGTAACCGCTGAAGATGCGGTTGCCATCGAACGTGACGTGGCGTTCGGTAACGCAGCCGTGGCCACAACCGCCGCGCGGCTGGCCTTCGCGATGTCGCACGTGAAGGTGTTCCCTCTCAGTATGACCTCATCCCTAATGGACGGTGAAGGCTACGTAAAGGTCGAGCAGGGAAGGCGGATAAGGCTATACTTTGGCGATTGTCTCCACTGAACCATCGCGGTTCGACACCTCCGCCGCCACTTTAATCGTGGTTGAGGAGGTGTCCTATAATCAGCAGTTGGGCCTATCCGTCCACAGGCAGACGCTGAGTTGTTGCAAGAGTGCTCGTGATGGTAGGGTTCGGTCACAACACAATCGTCTCGTGATGAAAAGGCGAGCAGCAGCGTAGGCCTTGGGAAGGCAGAGCGGCATTCGTCACGGTCACAATGACCGGCAAGGTGATGTGGGCTTGGTGTGACAAAGTGCTTGCGATTGGCGACGGCCTGGGTGAGCAGTGGCCAACCATCGGAGAGTTGGGGAGAACGTCTAGCGCGGTCGGGGAACGGCAAAACGATATTCAGGGTTGAGCGTGGCCGGTTGTCGGGCGATGGTGTGGTGCAACCACAGCAAGCGTATAGGTCAAGGTCTTTGTGGGTTCAGGTTCGTTCCGGCGCATAAGCTGCGTGGGTTTAGAGCGATTTCCAGCTTGATTTACGGCAAGGCGTACAAAATTCGAGCTATTTTCAGTGAATTTCTACTGTGGAGCCGTAAATCAATTAGGAATTCGCTCTAGGCGCGGCGTGGGCCGGTCATGACCCGCCCCAACAGGCGGTTTCCAGCCGACCGCTTCGCTCCGCTGCGTGGGTGGCTAAAACCCAAGCCGTTAGCCCACCTGGTCCGCCAGGTCGTGCAGTCCATCTTCGGGAGCTATCGCGCTTTACGTTTTTACCAACCGATTGTGGTTTCGTGATGTATTGACAATTGGGTGTATGGTCTTCGATCAAGCAACGATCATAGTGCGCTCGGGCGACGGCGGCGACGGGGCGGTACACTTTCGCCGCGAGAAATATGTGCCACGTGGTGGCCCAGACGGCGGCGACGGCGGGCGCGGCGGCGATGTGATTCTCAAAGTGGACCCGAAGCTCAACACGCTCCTGCACTTTGCCACCAAACGCAGATTCGTAGCGAAGAATGGGGGGCGCGGCGGAAGGAACCACATGCGCGGTAAGAGCGCCGAGCCGCTGATTGTGCCAGTGGCGCCAGGCACCGTCGTCCGCAACGCCGAGACCGGCGAGGTGCTCGGTGACCTGGTCGAGCCGGGGCAGACGCTGGTGGTGGCGCGCGGCGGGCGTGGTGGGCGCGGCAATGCGCGCTTCGCCAGCTCACGCAACCAGACGCCGCACGTTGGCGAGCGCGGTGCGCCCGGTGAGGAAGTGACGCTCACATTGGAGTTGAAGCTGATTGCAGATGTGGGCATCGTCGGCGTGCCGAACGCGGGCAAGTCCACCCTGCTCGCCAGCGTCACGGCGGCCAAACCGAAGATCGCGCCGTACCCGTTCACTACACTGCAGCCTAACCTGGGCGTGGCCCTGCTCGATGAGCGCAGCGGCGAGACGCTGGTGCTGGCCGATATCCCCGGTCTGATCGAGGGCGCACATCGCGGCGTAGGCTTGGGCTTCGACTTCTTGCGCCATGTCCAGCGCACCCGCGTCCTCATCCACCTGCTCGATGGCCTGAGCGCCGACCCGCTGGCCGACTTCTCCCAAATCAACACCGAGCTGGCGCTCTTTGACGAAGCGCTGGCCCAGAAGCCACAGCTCGTGGCGCTCAACAAGATGGATTTGCCGGAAGTGGCCGCACGCTGGCCGCAGGTGGAGGCGGAGCTGAAGCGGCGCGGCTACGAGTGCGTTGCCATCTCCGCCGTGGCCGGAACCGGGGTGCGCGACCTGCTGTTCCGCGCCGCGCGCCTGCTGGCCGAGGCCCCGCCCGCGCCGATCTTCGACGAGTTGCCCGTTTACCGCCCCGCCTTCGCCGACGACGAGTTCACCATCAGTCGTGACCCCGACGGGGCGTACCGCGTGAGCGGCAAAAAAATCGAGCGCGCTGCTCGCATGACGTACTGGGAATACGACGAAGCCGTGTTGCGCTTCCAACGTATCCTCGAGGCGCTGGGAGTCCGGCGTGAATTGGAGGAGGTCGGCGTGCGGGAAGGCGACACCGTGCGCATCGGCGAGTACGAGTTGGAGTGGAGCGACTAGGGGATTGCGGATTCCCGATTACGGATTTTAGGTTGTCTTGCTGTGCAAATCGGCTATCGGCCGTCCGCAACCACCCCTTGTGGATTGTCGGGAGGATGTTGCGATTTTCTCTTCTTCCACCATGACCGGACGCCGCTTACCTGCCGGTGGGGCTGTCAGTGACCTTCCTGAGCTACCAAGCGTTGGAAGTTCGCCAGCAGCATGGTGGTCTTCCCAGGCTCCACACGCCGGCGCCGCCCAGGCGCGGCGCACAGCTTCGACCGTCAAACCGCTGGCAACCAAGGAGGGAATGAGCGCCCCTCAACCGGTTAGCAACCGGCCACTGAGCATGGCCCAGAGCAACTGGAACACGGCCAGGTTCGTTCCGAGCGGCAGATTCAGCACCGGGACAGACAACACTTCGGTAACTCGGTAGGCTGGGGTGAGCATCGTGGGTGACGTTGGTTAGATTGTCGGTCGTAACCCAACTTCACCAAACGTCCGGCAATGCCTACTCAGTTAGCGGAAACTAGGATTAGTGGCATTCGTGAACATCCATGCCTGTTCGTGTCCATTTGTGTTCACGTACGACTGACCACATATGCCTTTCTTCACTCATGACGATGTGCGGTTGCGCTATGAAACGTACGGCGCGGGAACCCCCGTTATCTTCCTGCATGGCCTTGGCTCCGGTGCGGATGATTGGGCGTTGCAAATCCCGGCCTTTGCCAAACG
>JANWXR010000300.1 GCA_025057205.1 Anaerolineales bacterium
ACATCATTGACCACGCCAAGCTGCAAGCGCAACTGCGCACCGCGGTCTGCCTGGACGAGAGCATTCACTCGCTCGACCATGCGCGCTGGGCGCTGGAGCTGGGTGCGTGCCGCATCATCAACATCAAGCCGGGACGGGTAGGGGGCATGTATGAAGCGAAGCGCATCCACGATTACTGCCTGGCGCGCGGCATTCCGGTGTGGATGGGCGGCATGTTGGAGACCGGCATCGGGCGGGCAGCGAACCTAGCGCTGGCCTCACTGCCCGGCTTCACCCTGCCCGGCGACATCTCCGCCTCGACGCGCTACTACTTTGAGGACATCATCGAGACGCCGTTTGCCCTCAACCCGGATAGCACCCTCTCCGTGCCGCAGGGCGTGGGGCTGGGTGTGGCCGTCTCGCGCCCGGCGCTGGAGAAGGTGACGCAGGCCAGCAAGACGTTCAACGCCTGAGCGCTGCACGAAGCATTGCGGTAGTTGCTCAGGCGATGACCGGGAGCGGGCTTAAGAATCTACAGATGACGCAGATTGCCACAGATTTTTTCTCTGCGAAAATCTGCGTAATCTGCGGATGAATCTGGGTGGCTGAGCCAAGGCGCATGGCGCAGCGTCACGGCTGGAACTGGGGGAACGCGCCTTCGCCCAAATCCAGCACCAGGTCGCCGGTCTGCGCCGAGTAGATCTGCACGCTGGCCTGCATCGGATCGTCGGTGCCGGTGCGCGCCGCGGCCAGGTATGCGCCGCTACGGTCGAAGCTCAGGCTCCAGAACTCGCCGGGGATGATGAGCCGCTCCGTCCCATCCAGTCCGAGAATGGAGATTTGCGCGCCGAGTCGCGTGCCGACGAAGGCCGTGCAATCCACCACTACGCTTGAAATGGCAAGCGAGTCGCCCGCCGGGTGCCAGGCGTAGCCGAAGGGGAGGTAGTAGTTTTCCTTTTGCGGGTCGAGCAGGGCGCTCAGCGACGGACTGATGAGCGATGCCGGGTTGTTGCCCTCGGCGTCGGTGACGTAGTACGCGCCGGTGGCGGCGCAGGCGCTGAGGTGCCAGGAGGTGCTGAAGGCCAGCC
>JANWXR010000301.1 GCA_025057205.1 Anaerolineales bacterium
CGCGCGCCTCGGCGTCGGGCAGCCGCGAGAGGTCGGAGCGCGGTTCGGCGTGCCGCGCCCACACATCCAGCGCGGTGTACACGTCGGCGCTCGGCCCAAGCGTCCACCACAGCACGCCGCCGGGGAAATGCGGACTGAGCCTCTCCGCCACCTTCTGCGCCAGCGCCGTCTTGCCGATGCCGCCCATCCCTTGCAAAGCCGTCACCGCAACCGACTCGCCGGCGACCAGAGCCTGGATCAATTTGTCGAGTTCGTCCTTGCGCCCGGCGAAGTGCGCGGGCGGGCGCGGCGGCGCGGCGGGCGTGTCATTGCGCTTTGCGTGTACCGCCGGGTTGTGCGGCTTGGACTCATCACTCATGGCTCATTCGCCCTCCACGAGAAACGTTTGCTCGCCAGTGTAACGCAACAAGGCATTTTTTCCAAACCGTGACCATAGACGGTGTGCACGCAAAGGTTGTCAGGGAACGTGCCGCCTCTTCGACTACCGCTTCGCTTCGCTCAGCGTCCGCTCAGGGTGCGGCTGACATGTTTTGCGTGCACACCATACGGCGCGTTTTCCAAACCGCGACCATAGACCGCCAATCGCCATCTCACACTATCACCACCTCCCGTCCCGCCACGGTCACTTCCCGGCCCTGCACGCGCGCAGTGAGCGGCTCATCGGTGAAGTTGAGCAGCACGGTGTGCGGCCCGCGCCGGGCGGCGAGCAGGCCGGTCGGCAAGTCATCGGCCAGGCGGGTCAGCGCGAGCGCGGCGGCAAAGTGGCGCAGCAGCGCAACGGCCTGCGCAAGCGTGGGGAACCAGCCGCAGTACCAGACGCAGCCCCCTACCCCCGTCCCTTCTCCCACAGGGCGAGGGGCGAGGCGATGTTCGGTGAGGGCGGCGCGGCCGGCGTAGGGGCCGGAGCGGTACATGGCCAGAGATTGGAGATCGGAGATTGGGGCGAGCGACTCAACCCACAGGGCGGCCTGGCCGGAAAGGCCGGCAATGTCACTTTCCAACTCAAAGCCAATGCCGGCGGGCAGCGCGCCCCAAGCCGTCACCGTTGCGCCGGCGAGGTCGCGCA
>JANWXR010000302.1:0-337 GCA_025057205.1 Anaerolineales bacterium
CTGATACTCCTCGAACACCGGGCGCGGACAGGCGCCGAAGGAGCCGTGATTGAGAAAGATGATGTCGGGGTCGAGCAAGAATTCGGCTTTGAGGGTGCGAGGGTCCATAGAGAAGAAACGAAAAGTGGCTGTCGGTCTGACAGCCACTCTATGGGCGGTATAGGACTCGAACCTATGACCTCCGCGATGTCAACGCGGCGCTCTAACCAACTGGGCTAACCGCCCATAACTGCTGTGATTATAGCCAGCCCGAACAGTTTCTGCAATGGCCGCGCAGCTTTGTGTGCACGCAAAGGTTGTCAGGGAACGTGCCACCCCTTCGTCCTTCGGTGGGCTG
>JANWXR010000302.1:346-1060 GCA_025057205.1 Anaerolineales bacterium
TTTTTGTTCACGAATTTTTTTTTTGGTACGTCCCACCCCTTGGGTGGTGGGGGGGGTTGGGCTCCGCTACCCCACGCTCAGGATGTCCTGCGCGGCGGGCCTCCTGAGCAGAGCGAAGCGTAGTCGAAGGACGCCCGCCGCTCCCCTGAGCGGTGTCGAAGGGTCAGGGTGCGGCTGACATGTTTTGCGTGCACACGCCGCTTTAATGTGCACACAAAGGTTGTCAGGAAAGGTGCCGCCCCTTCGACTGCCGCTTCGGCTTCGCTCAGCGTCCGCTCAGGGTGCGGCTGACATGTTTACGTGCACACCAGCCTTGCGGCTTCGTATGCGGAGTTGGCTCAGCCGCCGCCCGCCGGGCCACCCAGACCGCCTTCGGTCATCTTACGCAGGTCGCCGAGCACAGCGTCCACTTCCGCCAGCGTGATGGGTGCGCCGGTATCCTTATGCTTCAGTTCGCCTCGAGCGATGCGTTCCGCCGCCACCTCGCGGATGGTGATGTTGCGCTTCATCGCCTCCTTCACCAGCTCTGCTGCAACCAGGTAACCGATGAGCGGGTTGAGGGCCGTCGCCACAATCGGGTTCCTGGCCAGCCAGCCTTCGGCCTTCTCGCGCTGCGCCTGCACGCCCACTACGCAGAACCTGGTGAACGCGCCGACGGCGCCGATCATCACCTGCATCGCCTCGAACAGGTTATGGGCGATGATGGGCATCATC
>JANWXR010000303.1 GCA_025057205.1 Anaerolineales bacterium
GGCAAGCGCCCGCTATCGCCTCTCCCCCTCCCAAATCTCGGTCGAACGTTCCATCAACGACGGCCTTCTTCTCCGATCCCGAATCGCTGCACCGCCCCAGCTGGTCGTCTCGCCGTTGCTCCGTATATTTCAAGGCCCGGCCATCCGCCGCGTGGCTGAGCTGGGCAGGGGCGAGCGCGTGCCTGTGCTCGTGCCGTGGATCCTCGATCCGAAGGACGGCGCGCGGCTGTTAACGCCGTTGCTGGACTATCGCTCTGCCTGGCGCGTGGGGTCGGCCTCCATCGAGCTTGGCGGGCGGCAGGTCACGGCGCAATGCTATTCCTATATAGGCGGGCACTATGATGACTCTGCCGAGTTCTATCTCGGCGAGGATGACCTGTTGTTGCGCTATGTCTTCTGCGAAAGCGAAGGCAAGGTTTGGGATGTGAGGCTTAGTGAAAGCGTTCTTGTTGTGTAACTCGTATTGCGTATTGCGTGTTTCGTATTTCGTAATGAGACATCCACTACGCAATACGGAATACGGAATACGCAACACATTCAACGCCCCTCCCCATCACCCGAAAGGACAACGCCCATGGCCCAAGAGACCATCAAATCTGTCGTCGAGATGCTGGATGAACGCCCGCCGATAGACAACCTGCCGGTGTTCCATCAGCTCTACGATATTTCGCTCGAGCTGCGGAAGAAAATCGAAGCGCGCTTCGAGCTGCACGCCGACGACTCGGTGAAAGACTTTCAGCCCTGTTACGGCCTGCCAGGAACCGGCGCCACCGGGTCGCAGTTCATGTTCAGCGGGCCGGAGATTGACTGGTTCGTCCACTCATGGATCGGCAACCCGCAGCATGGCTTCTGCAACATCCACATTACCGTCTGGCTCGGCCCGCACATCCGCATGCCGCACTTCGGCCTGGCCATCGCCACCGTGCCGGATGTGTTCTTCTACATGGACTACATCCCGCGCGTGGATTTGATGACCGACCTGGCCTACCTCGACCGTTACTACGAGCCGCTCAACGAGCGCTATCTCGAAATCCGCAAGCGCCCCGACCTGG
>JANWXR010000304.1 GCA_025057205.1 Anaerolineales bacterium
TCGGTCGTCGCTGAGCACGACTCGGAAGCCCAGCCACTTGCCCAGATGAACAAGCGCACGGCCCACGTGCCCGCCGCCGATGACGAGCAGGGTCGGTGCGGGATTGATCGGCTCGATGTAAATCTCCACTTCGCCGCCGCACACGCCGGGGTCGCCGGCCTTGAGGTCACTGAGGGTATAGCTGACGAGGCGCGGCGCACCTTGTTGCAAGGCAGCCTGCGCTTCGCGGATGACGCGGCTCTCCAGCTCGCCGCCGCCAACGGTGCCCTCAATCCGGCCATCCGCATAGACGAGCATCTTGCTGGCAACATGACGCGGCACGCTGCCCCTTGACCGGATGATGGTGCACAGCGCCGCCGAGCCGCCGGTCTTCTCAAGCTCTGCAAGGGTGGCGAAAAGCGAGGTCATGCGAAACAGTCTTCAGTCTTCAGTCTTCAGTCTTCAATCTTCAGTCTTTGATCATGATTGATGACTGATGACTAAAGACTGATGACTAAAGACTGATGACTGAAGACTGACGATTGATGGCCCGCCAGACCTTCTCCGGCGTGAAGGGCAGAGAGCGCAGGCGCACGCCGACGGCGTCGAACAGGGCATTGGCAACTGCGGGTGCAACGCCGTCCATCGGAATCTCGGCCACAGCTTTCGCGCCGAAGGGGCCGCTCGGTTCGTAGGTCGGCACCAGGATGGCGATGAGGATTGGCACCTCGTCCGCCTGGAAGATACGGTAGTCACCGAAGCGCGTGGTCAGCAGCCGGCCGTTCTCGTCGTAGGCCATCTCCTCGGAGACGGCGTAGCCCAACGCCTGCACCATCCCCCCCTCGATCTGGCCGATGGCGGTGAGCGGGTTGATGGCGGTTCCGCAGTCCACGGCCATGGCCAGCTTGGTCACCGTGATCTGGCCGGTTTCGGTGTCCACCTCGATCTCGGCGTACTGTGCAGCGAAGGGCGGCGGCGAGTGCGGGCTGACGTGCGAAGCCGTCGCCATGATCTGGCGCTGGTCGTGCGTGTGCAGGCTGTGGAGGGCGACGTCGC
>JANWXR010000305.1 GCA_025057205.1 Anaerolineales bacterium
AACGCGAAACGCAGCTCCAGCTGGAACTGGCTTATGCACGAAAGGCTGAACTACAACGTGCGCTTCGCGAAACCGGCCCGTTGAGTCAGGAGAGCCAAGCGAGTGTCCGCAATGCGCTTCGTACCCTAGAACAAACGATTTCGGCTTACGAGCAAGCGGCTATGGAACTCAGCCGGCACATCCGGCTGCAGGTAGAGAGGCTGGTGTTGGCCTGGCGCGAGGCGGCAGAAGCTCGGCACTTGACCGAGACCGAGTCGGAGAACGGGACGGCAGGCGAGCAGGCCACTCGGCCCGAGACTCCGATCTGCGACGACACGGCTATATCTTCTCCCAATTAACTGCCGACCGGCGCTCCTCCATAACAGCCAGACCATCACTTTCTCAGCAGGCCAGGCTAAGATGTGGCCTGCTTTGTGTTTGGGCATCCTTGTGGTCATTCCAAAGGTGTGCACGCAAAGGTTGTCAGTGGCAGCCGCATCCTGAGCGGAGCGGGCTGCTTTTGCCCGCGCAGGACATCCTGAGCGTGGCTTCGCTCAGCGAAGCTCGCCGAAGGACGAAGGAGCGGCCGACATGTTTTGCGTGCACACTTCTACAGTCATGATTTACCGGTCACAAATGCGTGTGGTATAGTCTCGCACAATTTATCGTCCGAGCATTTCTGTGGGAGAGAATTCTGTGTTTGTCCTTGACCGTCCTTCCGGCGCACCGGCTACCCTGCTTAGCGGCGTGAGCTTACCCAGACGCATCAGTCGGCTGGCAGAGCTGGCGTACAACCTGTGGTGGACGTGGAACCCGGACACCATCGAGCTGTATGAGGCAATAGACCGTCAGCTCTGGGAAGAGTGCGTTCACAATCCGGTAAAGTTCCTGCGCCGCGTCAAGCGTAAGGAGTTGAACGGTGCGCTGCAGGACCCCGCCTTCCTGCAACTTTACGACAAGGTCATCAACGAATTCGACGCCTATATGCGCGACGACCAAACCTGGTTCGATCGCACCTACCCCGGTCGGCGTGACCATCTGATTGCCTACTTT
>JANWXR010000306.1 GCA_025057205.1 Anaerolineales bacterium
TACACGGCGTTGGAGCTGTGGACGAGGAAGATGATGTCGCGCCCGGAGCTGCGCGCCTGTTCGGCGGCCATCTCCAGCAGATTAAGCGTGCCATCCACGTTGACGCGGTGGCCGAGGGCGGGCTGACGTTCGGCTTTGGTGGAGAGGACGGCGGCCAGATGGTAAATGGCGTCGAAATCGTATTCGGCAGAGAGGCGCGCCAGCAACGCCGGGTCGAGAATATCGCCGGTCACGACGCGGTGACAGCGCGCGGCGAGCGCGCTATCCAGCGGGCGCACGTCCAGCGCAATCAGCCGCAGTTGACCGCTGCTTCGGGCAAGGTGCTCGATGAGGCCGTGACCGATTTCGCCGTTGGCGCCGGTGATGAGGATAGTCTGGCGGGGCATGTCACCCTCCGAAAGGAATCCACGAAGTCACACGAAGGGCACGAAGTGACACGAAAGTGGTGCAGGCTTTTTCGTGTTTCGTAACTGCGGCAACCGTCCCGATTTCTTCTGCGATCATGTGCATAAGTTGAAAAGAATCCACAGATGTCACAGATGGCCACAGATTTTCTCCGCGAAAATCTGCTCAATCTGCGGATAAATCAGCACGTCTGGGTAGTTACTCTATTCGATCTTATTCGTGTCTATTCGTGTTCCTCCGTGTTCATGCGACTTCATTCGTGCCCATTCGATTTCATTCGTGTCTATTCGTGTTCCTCCGTGCTCATTCGTATTCCTTCGTGTTCATTCGTGGAGTCAGAAACGCGCGCGGGAGTATAGCACACGCCCTCTGACATTATGCTCATCAGCAAATCTTAATCCCCTTCTGGGTTGACAAGCCCTGCTGCGCTGACGATACTGCCCCGTATGCAGCGCTCTCCGCGCCCGGCCGGCTCCGGCCAGCTGCTGGTGATCACCGGCATGCTGATGACGGCCTTGACCCTGTTAGGATTTGTCGTCGTCTGGCTGATGGTGAACGCACACCATGAGGCAGCGCCGCTCGCGCCGCCGGCTACGCTGGCGCCGACCAACGCACCGCGCCTCGAAG
>JANWXR010000307.1 GCA_025057205.1 Anaerolineales bacterium
ACATTCACCGGGTCGAGGCCCTGGAACGGCTCATCGAGGATCACGAGTTCGGGGTCGTGGATGAGGGCGGCGGCGAGCTGCGCCTTCTGCTGCATGCCGCGCGAGAGCTCCTGCACTTTGGCCTTGGCGCGGTCGGCCAGTTCGAGGCGCTCCAGCAGCTCGGTCGCGCGCCGGGCGGCGTCCGCCTGCTTCATCCCCTTAAGCTGGCCGAAATACGTCAGGCACTCATGGACGCGCAGGCCGCGATACAGGCCGCGCTCCTCCGGCAGGTAGCCGACGCGCGTGCGGGCCGCGCCGGGCGGCTGGCCGAGCACCAGCGCCGTGCCGGAGTCCGGCTTGAGAATGTCCATCCAGATGCGGATGGTGGTGGTCTTGCCCGCACCGTTGGGGCCGAGCAGGCCGAAAATCTGGCCGCGCTCTACCCGCAGGCTCAACTGATTGACGGCCACAACGGCAGCAAATTCCTTGTGAAGTTTGTCGGCGAACAGGGCAGGTTCAGGGTTCATGCGTTCACCAGAAAATACGGATGCGATGACACAACACGCAATACGCAATACGGAATACGCAATACGCAATACGAAATACGCACTATCTAGAATTTCGTTGCCTCCGCCGCGCCGCCTCGAACATCAGCACGCCGGCGGCCACCGCGGCGTTGAGCGATTCGGCGCGGCCCGGCATGGGGATATGCACGCGCTGCGCCGCGAAGCGGTGGGCAGCCTCGCTTGGCCCCTCGGCCTCCGAGCCGATGATGAGCGCGTGCGGCTGCGTCCAATCCACCCGGTCATAGCGCTCGCCTCCCGCCGAATCGGCCAGCCAGGCGGTCAACCCGCGCAATTGCATGTGTAGCTCCTCCCACGTCGTTGCCAGGACTGGCAAATGAAAGTGCGCGCCCATCGCCGCGCGCACCACCTTGGGGTTGTAGGCGTCCACCGTGCCCGGCGCGAGAAAGACGGCCTCTACGCCGGCGGCGTCTGCCGTGCGCAGGATCGTGCCGAGGTTGCCGGGGTCGGCAATCCGGTCGCAGACGA
>JANWXR010000308.1 GCA_025057205.1 Anaerolineales bacterium
ACCCGCGCCCTCTTTTAGCCTGCGTAATGCCTGTTACCGCCCGGTAATAACTCGTTGACACCACCGAAGCGAACGCCGTATAGTGCAGACATGGTCGCTTTTGCCGGTGTCTGCACGGCAAAGGACTATACTTGCGGCGAACAGCAAGCAGCGAGCGCAGTGGTCTTTCGCGGTTGCGCTTGACCGGGCCTGATATGGCAACAGTAGAACACGAATGGACACGCATGTGCAGGAATGGACGCGGATGAAAATGAAAGAGCACGACCGAACACGAGAACACGAATGGACACGAATGAGTACGAATGGGACACGCATGTGCAGGAATGAACGCGGATGAAAATGAAAGAGCACGACCGAACACGAGAACACGAATGGACACGAATGAGTACGAATGGGACACGAATGTGTATAAATAGGCGCGGATGAACCTGAAGCATTCGAGAGATTACTAACGACTACGATCTCACCGCGAAGCGCAAAGAGCGCGGCGCAGAACGCGGCGCAAAGCGCAAAGGATTCGCTTTTGTCTTTCTAAGCGTCTTCTTAGCGTTCTTCGCATCTTCGCGGTTCAAATCAAGTTCGAGAAATTCGCGCAATTCGATGCTAAAACCACTGAGGCCAGACACGGTAACCCTATGCCCGAATCACCACTGATTCTCCTGGTAGATGACGACGACGCCATCCGCTCCGGGCTGGCCGCTGCCCTGCAGCGCGCCGGCTTCCGTACCCTCGAAGCGCGCAACGGCCTGGAGGCCCTTCGACTGGTAGACGCCCACTCGCCCGACGTCATCGCCCTCGACATCCTCATGCCGCAGCTCGACGGGCGCGAGACGGTGCGCCGCCTGCGCCAGGCCGGCAACTGGACGCCCATCATCATGCTCACCCAGATCAGCGCCACCGGCGAGAAAATCGCCAGCCTGGAGGAGGGCGCGGACGACTTCCTCAACAAGCCTTTCGACTCCTACGAACTCATCGCCCGCATCCGTGCCCTGCTGCGCCGGCAGGAGGTGGCGGGCCGCCCGGCCA
>JANWXR010000309.1 GCA_025057205.1 Anaerolineales bacterium
CGTTCCGGCTGCTCCGGGTGCGTCCCCATGCCGGGCCGGAGAAGGCCGGGGGAGATTGAGCTTCCGAGCGGCGTGAACCCTGTACCCCGGAACCGCTATTCGTGCTCACTCGTGTCTGAAAAAAATCCCGCCATGCTTCACCAACTTTTTACAATCATCGAAGATCGCAAAGCCAACCCGATCACCGGCTCATACACGGCCAGGCTCTTTGCTGCTGGAGAGGACGAGATTGTGAAAAAAGTTGGGGAAGAAGCTGTTGAAGTGATCCTGGCAGTAAAAGGGCAGGGAGATGAGCGCGTCATCGCCGAGGTCGCCGACCTGTTCTATCACACGCTGGTGCTGCTGGCGGCGCGCGGCCTGACGTTGGCGCAGGTGGAGGCCGAGTTGGAGCGCCGGCATGTGCGAGCGCGTGCCGAGTCGTAAAAGCGCCGGGTGCACTGAAGCAACAAGGATTTTGTCAGCCGGTGTGCATGCAAAGGTTGTCAGGGAACGTGCCGCCCCTTCGACTACCGCTTCGCTTCGCTCAGCGTCCGCTCAGGGTGCGGCTGACATGTTTTGCGTGCACACGTCAGCCGAAATGAACTCAGAGCGTCAAGAGGCGTACAGGGCGTGGAACCGGGCGTCTTGCCCATCCGTCGCCCACGGCCCGGTCTCACTGCCGGCCCTCTAGCTTGGGTGAGAGTGAGTACAACATCTGCCGGCCGTCTAGGGAGAATGCAACGGTATGCACGCCGTTGGAAAGGGCGAAAGGGCGTAGCCTGTTCGATAAGGGCATGGACACGATACACTCAAGCTTAAGTCGGCCTCCGCATAACCGTTAGCGCCGGATGAACGGCAGATAGACCCGATAGCTGGTGAAGCCGCAGATGTCCAGGCTCCAGGCCTGCAGCTCGCCCTCATCGCCGGAGACGTTATCCGCGATGTGCAGCCGCCACGCGCCGGAGACGGGCGTTCCGCGCAGGACACCTAGGCTCGAGGCCGGGTTGAACGCCCCGGTGTACGGAGCGCCGTTCGGTACAGCGGTG
>JANWXR010000030.1 GCA_025057205.1 Anaerolineales bacterium
TCCTAAAAAAAAAAGATGACGGAGAAGAAGAGAGAAAATGCGGCAGGAAACGTCAACGGTTATTGGTTAGAAATTCGCGCAGCGTGCGTGCTGCCGGGCTGAGGGAGCGCCCCTTGAGCCAAACCAGGCCGAGTTCTCGAGTGAGCGACTGATCCGAAATTCGCACCGAGTGGATGTTGTGAGCGTCAATTAGCGCCAGCTCGGGGACCAGGGCCACGCCCAGGCCTGCGCCTACGAATTCCAGCGCGCTCGCCATTGCGCCGCCGTCCAGCGCCACCTTCGGCTCAAAACCCGCCCGGTGACAGGCCTGCAGCGTGACTTCACGCAGCTTATAACCTTCGGGGAAGAGAATGAACGGCTCGTTGGCAAGGTCGGCCAGTTTGACTGTCTGCCGCTTGCCGAGGAACGGATGTTGGGGACTGACCGCAAGGACGTAGTCCTCCTGCAGAAACGGTGTGCTCTCGACGTTATCCGGCATTACGTCGGTCGCCACAATGGCCAGGTCGAGCTTGCCGTCCTCGACCAGGGAGAGCAGCGTGCCGGTGCCGGCCTCGCGCAACGTCACCTCCAGGCCAGGCCAGAGCTGCTTGAACTGCATCAACTTGGCCGGCAGGAGGTGCGTGCTCACGGTCGGCGGCGCCCCCAGGCTGGTCTTGCCGCGCTTCAGCTCGCTGCGCTCGCGCACCTCGTTCTCGGCGGCCTCGACCGTTGCCAGAATCTGACGGGCGTAAGGCAGCAGCGCCCGCCCGGCATCGGTCAGCGAGACCTTCTTGCCAATCCGGTCGAACAACATGACCCCCAGTTCTTGCTCTAGGGCGCGAATTTGCTGGCTGATGGCCGGCTGAGCAACATGCAGCTCATCCGCCGCCCGTGAGAAGTTCAATGTCTCCGCGACTGCTACAAAAGCGGTGAGATGCCGCAAATTCATGGCGCTTCTCCTGATGACGGGTGAAAGGGTGGTCATACCAAACTCTTAGGAAAGTCTAATCCTATTGCCGGCGAGGCCTCGGTTACGCAACGTCCGCCGGCGCGCCGAAAAAGCGCCCGATTTTTCGCGTTTTTTGCGAACAATCGGTTTCGCTTATCGTAGTGAAGTATATCATTTACTATCGTTTTTGTTCACAGCATCTATACATTTCCGACATTTAATGGCTAAATTGTGCAAAACGAAACAATCTGGAAGGTAGGTGTTGATTATGGTTATCTCCTCCACCCCCCTGACAAATGTTCTCGGCGGCCGTGCCCCGCTGCCGTTACTGACCCATGACGAGGAGATAAATTTCGCGCGGCGGATTGCGGCTGGACGCGCGGCCCGCAAGAAGCTGGCGCAAAAGGGCCTGACCGCTCAAGAGCGGCACCAGCTGAAGCAAAAGCTTGCCGAGGCCGAGGCCGCCCGCGAAGCGCTGGTTCTCCACAACATGCCCCTCGTGCTCAGCGTCGCCGGGCGCTTCCGCCACTCCAAACTTGACTATGATGACCTGGTCCAGGAGGGCGTGCTTGGCCTGATCAAGGCCGCCGAACGTTACGACCCCAAGCGCGGTACCCGCTTCGGCACGCTGGCTGTCTGGTGGATCCGCCAAGCTATTGGCCGCGCCGTCGCCAACACGGGCCGCACCGTGCGCCTGCCCGTCAACCGCGGCTGGAAGATTGGCCAGCTGCGCCGGATTGCTGCTGAACTCGCGCAAGAAAGCGGTGAGGAGCCGTCGCTGGACGAGGTGGCGCGGCGCGCAGGCGTTTCCCCTAGCGTTGCGCGGGAGCTGCTGCGTGATGGTCAGCCCACCATCTCTCTGGACGCTCCGCCCGCCGACCCCGAAGACCGCTCGCTGCTTGACCGTATGGCCGACGAGATGGCCCAAGACCCTGAGACGGTAGTGATTGACGCCGGCTTGCAACAGGTGATTGCGGACGCACTGGCCCGGCTCGATGAGCGCGAGGCCGAAATCCTGAAGATGCGCTTCGGTATCGGCGACGGCGAGGCCAAGCCGCTGCGCGCCATCGCTTCCGAGTGGAACATGAGCCCGGAGGGCGTGCGCCAGATCAGCCAGCGCGCCATGAACCACCTGCGCGCCATGCCACGCGTACGCGAGCTGGAGGTGTATTTGGAAGACTGATGACTGAAGACTGAAGAGTAGAGATTAGAGATTGGAGATTGAAGGACGGAGGTGAAAAGGCTCCGTCTTTTTTGATTTTTGGGGATGGGTTATCAACGGATGGGGAATGGATATCCGCTCGCCCTCACCCCCGGCCCTTCTCCCAACAGGAGAAGGGAGCATGCCATCCGTTACATCCGCTACCTTCATCCGCTGCTCATCCGTTGCCCATCCGCTGCCACCCGCTAATCTTCCTCCGATTTTTCGCTAACAAACCTCTGACAGCCTCCACCTACAATCGCGCCTAGCGATAGAGAGAAGTTCTGGAGGCAACTATGGGAAAGATTGTGGGCATTGACCTCGGCACGACTAACAGCGTTGTGGCCGTGATGGAAGGCGGCGCCCCGACCGTGATTACTTCGGCGGAGGGTTCGCGCCTGGTGCCGTCCGTCGTCGCGTTCACCAAGACCGGCGAACGCCTCGTCGGGCAAACGGCCAAGCGCCAGGCTGTCATCAACTCGGAAAACACCATCTACTCGATTAAGCGCTTCATGGGCCGCCGCTATGACGAAGTGGCAGGTGAGCGCAAGATGGTGCCCTACACCGTCGTCGCTGGCCCCAACGGTGATGCGCGCGTGAAGATCCCCGTCAACGGCAAGACCTATACGCCGCAAGAGATCAGTGCCATGGTGCTGAGCAAGCTCAAGGCGGACGCCGAAGCGTACCTCGGCGAGCCGGTGACTCAGGCCGTGATCACTGTGCCGGCCTACTTCAACGACTCGCAGCGCCAGGCCACCAAAGACGCCGGCAAGATCGCCGGGTTGGAGGTGCTGCGCATTATCAACGAGCCGACCGCGGCGGCGCTGGCTTACGGCCTGGACAAGAAGAAGAACGAAACCATCCTGGTCTTCGACCTCGGCGGCGGCACCTTTGACGTATCGTTGCTGGAGGTGGGCGACGGCGTCGTCGAGGTGAAGGCCACCAACGGCGATACGCACCTGGGCGGCGATGACTGGGATCAGCGCATCGTCAACTGGGCAGCGGACGAGTTCAAGAAGCTGGAGGGCATTGACTTGCGCCAGGACCGCCAGGCGTTGCAGCGTCTGCGCGAAGCGGCGGAGAAGGCGAAGATCGAGCTATCCACGCTGATGGAGACGGAGATCAACCTGCCGTTCATCACCGCCGATGCCAACGGCCCCAAGCACCTCAACCTGCGCCTGACGCGCGCCAAGTTCGAGCAGCTCACCGAAGACCTGCTGCACCGTTGCCGTGGCCCCTTCGAGGCCGTGCTGCGCGACGCCGGCCTGAGCGCCAATCAGATTGATGAGGTGGTGCTGGTGGGCGGCGCGACGCGCATGCCGATGGTGCAGGAGCTGGTGCGCCAGCTGACCAACGGCAAGGAGCCGAACAAGAGCGTCAACCCCGACGAGGTAGTGGCGATCGGCGCGGCCATCCAGGCGGGTGTGCTGGCAGGTGACGTCAAGGACGTGCTGCTGCTGGACGTGACGCCGCTCTCGCTAGGCCTGGAGACGCTGGGCGGCGTGATGACCACCCTCATCGAGCGCAACACCACCATCCCGGTGCGCAAGACGCAGGTGTTCTCCACGGCGGAGGACGGCCAGACCGCGGTGGACATTCACATCCTGCAGGGCGAGCGCCCGATGGCGGCGGATAACATGACGCTCGGCCACTTCCGGCTGGAGGGCATTCCTCCGGCGCCGCGCGGCGTGCCGCAGATCGAGGTGACCTTCGACATTGATGCCAACGGCATCCTCAACGTCACCGCCCGGGACAAGGCCACAGGCAAAGAGCAGGCCGTCAGGATCACGGCTTCCACCAACCTGAGCAAGGAAGACGTGGAGCGCATGATCAACGAGGCCAAACGCCACGAGGCCCAAGACCGCAAGCGCCGCGAGCTGGTTGAGGCGCGCAACACCGGCGACAGCGTGGCCTACGCCGCCGAAAAGGCGCTGCGCGAACTGGGCGACAAAGTCCCGGCGAGTGATCGCGCGCGCATCGAGCAGTCCATCGCTGAGCTGCGTGAGGCCATCAAGGGCGACGACGTCGCGCGCATTAGGCAGCTGACCGAGAGCGTGCAGCAGGCCAGCTACGCGCTGAGCCAGCAGATGTACGCCGGCGGCCGTAGCGCCCAGTACGGCGGCACGCACAGCTCTAACGGCGAGCGCCGCGACGAGGACGTGGTCGAGGGCGAGTTCCGCAACGCCTAACCTGAGGCGCGAACCAACACGTCCACCGAAGTGAAAAGCCCGGCTTCGTTCGAAGAAGCCGGGCTTTTGCTTGGCCGGTGAGCCGGCCCGGTTTTCGTTTACAATCCCCCTCCATGCCGCTCGACGTTCCCCGCATCCGCGCCGTGCTCTTCGACCCGGATGGTACGCTGGCCGACACCGACGACGAATACATCGAATGCGTCGCCCCCTAGTTGCGTCCGTTCAGGTGGCTCTTCCCGCAAGGCAACCCGCGCCCGTTCCTGCGCTGAGGGTTGACCACGGCCATTTCGCCGCTGAACACATTCATGATGGTGCCCGACCTGCTGCTCTTCGACGAAGAGCTGGTCTGCGTCTCCACTGGATCGTCGACCATCTTGACCAGCAGGCCAAGGGTCACTTTGTGCTGATGACCAACGTCCGGCCATTGCTGGAAACGCTCTCGGCCCGTTAGCCGTTCATCACTGCGCGGCCCGAGCGCGGCACTTATCTCTTCCTTGAACAGTTCGATCTCTTTAGATTAGGACTTACGCAGTTGGTGGGGGTTGCCACCACATCTGGCGGACTCCTGGCGGGCATGACTGCCGCATATACGGCAGCACGGGCGCAACTGCGTAACTCCTATAGATAATACTTCCGCACCGTCGCTCACGCCCAGCCTGCCATTCACATCGAGCCCTTTCCAGACCCGCTGTACTAGTGCGTCGAGCACCTCGGCGCGGAGCACTGCCTGATGGTGGGCGATGCTGCTGTGGACATCTTCTGCGGCAGGAGCGCCAGGGCACAGACCGTCGGCGTGCTGTGCGGCTTCGGCTCGCGCGCTGAGCTGGAGCGCTACGGTGCCGACCTCATCCTCGCGCACACCGTCGAACTGGAGGGGGCGCTGGACGGCGGTTCAATTGAAAATTGACCCTGGCTCGTCTACAATACCACTCGACGCCGAGGAGACGGCTCGCCGAGCGAGTCGTGCTCCTTCCCACCCTTCACTACGAGGAGCAGACAAATGAAGACCTACCGCCTTTTGAGCTTGCTCACCCTGGGCGCATTACTCCTGGCCCCCGGCGCGCCGACCGCCACAACTCCGCCGCCGCCACAGGACAAGCTGCCGAAATCCTGGCGCGTGGCACGTTGATCATCTCCACCAACCCGGCCTACCCGCCACGATCCGAACTCAAGCCGGGCGGGCCTGCGCACCGAAGGCTTCGACATTGACGTAGCCGTTGCCGTTGCCAAGGGCCTGAGCGTGGAGGCCTGCTTCGTCACGCCGGACCGGACGCTGATCACCGCCGGCAACTAGGCCAACCGTTAGGACATCAGCGTCGGCTCGATGACCATCACCCCGGAACGTATGCAGGCGCTGTGCTTTGCCCAGCCGTGTTCCACCACACCTGCCGCCATCTTCGGCTACCCTGGTCGGCAAGAATGTGGGCGTGTGTAGTATGAGTCCTACCTCCCTCAACGGCACATTGAAAATCTTCGGCGAGGCCATCAACTTCGCCGTCAAGGGCGCCAACATCAAAGGTTATGACACCGCCTCCTCCGCGCTGCAAGACCTGGCGCTGGGCGACGGCGTGCGCCTGGATGCCGTGATCACCACCGACCCAACCGGCCAGGGCTTCATCGCCGACGGCCAGCCACTCAAACAGCTGGGCGAGCCGGTGTTCTTCAAGTATCTAACCCCGGCCATTGACAAGGCGGCCACACCTGATCCGCTCTCGTTCCTGAAGCGCGTGACCGAGATTGTAAAGCAGCTGCACAGCGACGGCACGCTCAAGTCCCTCTCCCAGAAGTATTACCACTCACCCTGTGCAGTTTTGAGTAAACTTAAGGCATGAAAAACGGCAAACTTCTTGGCTTATACAGCGATTATCTGGTAAGTGCCTTGGGGCAAATGACAGCCACCGGTCTGGCGTCTCTGCTGAACGGAGAAATTGGCCACGACCAGATACAACGGATGCTGGCTGGGCCAGAGCAGACTTCGGCGGATTTATGGCGGATGGTCAAACCGCTTTGGCTACCCTGCGGGAACTCAAGTCCGCTCAACTAGCCGCGTAAGGTGAGTTAACAACCTGCCGGCGGGTTTAGGCGAAATCATGGCTGAAAAAATCCTTGTCATTGATGATGACGAAAACACCCTTTGGCTGGTGAGCACCTTGCTCCAGCACCATGGTTTTCAGGCCATCACCACCACATCGCCTGCGGATGGTCTGCGCATGGCGCAGGAACACAAGCCCAGCATGGTGCTGCTCGACGTGATGATGCCAGATATGGACGGCTGGGAAGTTTGCCGGCGCATCCGGGAGTTTTCGGATGTTCCTATCATGTTCATCACGGCAAAGTCGGGAATTAAAGATGTGATAAAGGGCCTGGAGATCGGCGGCGACGATTACATCGTCAAGCCGTTCGATAACCGGGAGCTAGTGGCGCGGGTGAAGGCGCATCTGCGCCGTCAATCGAGCGATCACAAGACAACCGATGAGTTGACGTTCGGCAACGGCGAGTTGCACATCAATTTCCTCACGCGCGAGGTGACCGTGCGCGGCAACCTGGTGGAGCTAACGCCCAAAGAGTTCTCCCTGTTATCACACCTGGCGCGCAACGCCGGGCGCGTGCTCACCCGCAGCGAGCTGATTGCTCAGGCCTGGGGGCCGGAGTACGGCGACGCCACCGAGAGCCTGAAGCTGTACATCCACTACCTGCGCAAGAAGATCGAGCGTGACCCCGAGCAACCGGAATACATCATCACGTCGCGCGGCGTGGGGTATCGGTTCGTTAATCGCTGAAGCGCTGAAGGCGCTGAAAACGCTGAAGACAGAACAGATAGGGTACGCTGGAAGAGCGCCAGCGGGCGCTCTTTTTCTTTGCATGCTGCACGCCAGTTTCGTCCTCAATCACCCACCCACTCCACAATCGTCGTCTCGCCCTGACCGACGCCCACACACAGCGTAACCAGGCCATAGTACGGGCGCGGCTCGGTCGGCGCGCGGCGGCGCATTTCGTGGACGAGGGTGCACATCAGGCGCGCGCCGCTGCATCCCAGCGGGTGGCCAAGCGCAATCGCGCCACCGTTGACGTTGGTGATCTCGTGGCGGAAGCCCAGCTCGCGCATCACCGCCAGCGCCTGCACCGCGAAGGCCTCGTTGAGTTCGATCAGGCGGATGTCGTTCAGCGAAAGGCCGGCGAGCGCCAGCGCCTTGCGCGTGGCCGGGATGGGGCCAAGGCCCATGACGCGCGGGGCCACGCCCGCCGCCGCCGAGGCCACGATGCGGGCCAGCGGCCGTACGCCCAGCTCGCGCGCCTTGCGGTCGCTCATCATCACCAGCGCCGCCGCGCCATCGTTGATGCCCGACGAGTTGCCGGCAGTCACCGTGCCGCCCGCGCGGAAGGCGGGTTTGAGCTTTGCCAGCGCCTCTAGCGACGTATCGGGGCGCGGGTGCTCATCGCGCGTGACGAGGATCGGATCACCCTTGCGCTGCGGGACGGGAACGGGCACGATCTCCTCCGCAAACTTGCCGGACTCGATGGCGGCCACCGCGCGGCGATGGCTCTCCAGCGCGAAGGCGTCCTGCTCTTCGCGAGAAATCTCTGCTCCGCTAAGCCTCAAGTCCTCCGCCACGTTCTCCGCCGTCTCGCCCATCGAGTCGGTCCCGTACATCTCCTTCATCCTAGGATTGACGAAGCGCCAGCCAAGGGTGGTATCGAAGGCGGTGACGTTGCCGAAGGCCCACTCCGGGCTTGTCTTGGGCAGGGCATACGGCGCGCGCGTCATGGACTCCACGCCGCCGGCGATGCAGACCTCGACCTCGCCGGCCTTGATGGCGCGGGCAGCGGCGTTGACGGCGGCCAGGCCGGAAGCGCACAGTCGGTTGAGGGTGACCGCAGGCACGCTCACCGGGAAGCCGGCCAGCAGCACCGCCATGCGCGCCACGTTGCGGTTGTCCTCGCCGGCCTGATTGGCGCAGCCCAGATACACTTCGTCAATCAGCGCCGGGTCGAGCGTGGCACGCACGGCGGCTTCCTTGAGCACCAGCGCGGCCAGGTCATCGGGGCGAACGTCTTTCAACACGCCGCCGTGCCGGCCGATCGGTGTGCGCACGGCGGAGACGATGATGGCTTCGGGCATGAGACCTTCCTTGATGAAGTAGTAAAATTTCCGGGTCGGGGAGACGGCATTGCCGTCGCCCAAGCCTTATTTCCGAAGTAGTCGAATGAGCAACGCAATACAACACAAGTTGCGTGCTACATTTCAACCAAATGAAACTGCGCTGATGATAAACCACAATCATCGAGCGTCAAGTTTGTACAGTGTGCAACGCAAAACATGTCAGCCGCACCCTGAGAGGACGCGGAGCGAAGTCGAAGCGGCAGTCGAAGGGGCGGCACGTTCCCTGACAACCTTTGCGTGCACACTTTGTACATAATGTGGTTGGCATTTGTGAGCGGTCACAGTACAATTCTCGCAATGCCTATTAGACTAAAGTGATGAGTCATGCGGAGGACGTATGCGTCACCATATCCCTCAAATCACCGTAGCTGCGCCGGAGTGTCCCCACTGTGAGGCGCCTCTGAACTTCACCCACACCGCCGACATTGACCGGAATGGCAAGGTGTACATGATTTTCACCTGCCCACGATGTCAGGGCAATGAAATGAAGTTCTGGCGGCCTGAGTGGCAGCAGCTGACGGACCTCATCGTTGCCGAAGAATTGTAGCCTGCTCACCGTATTCCAACCGGCGAAGCCTATCTTCACCAGATCGATTTCATTATGCTGCCCGCGGCTTCGGAGGGCATTATGCGGGCATATCAGCGTCTCTCTCTTCTGATCGTCACCGCCAGCCTAGCGGCGTTGCTCGTCCCACCCACTCCCCCAGCGCTCGCACAGTCCATCATCCACATCGTCCAGCCGGGCGAGAACCTGTTCCGCATCGGCCTGCGCTATGGCGTGAGCTGGCAGGCCATTATGCAGGCCAACGGCTTGACGAGCACAACGATTTACGTAGGTCAGCAATTGGTGATTCCGATTGAGGGCGCAGCGCCCGCCGTGACGCCGGCTCCCGCAACGCAGCCGGAGGTCGTTCCAACGCCGGCTTCCACCACCTACATCGTGCAGCGCGGCGACACGCTCTTCCGCATCGCTACGCGCTTCGGCCTGACGACCGCCCAACTGGCTGCCGCCAACAACATCCACAACCCGGCGCTCATTTACACCGGCCAGGTGCTGACGATACCGGGCGGCGCACCCTCCGCGAGCAATAGCCCTGTGACGTTGTCCTCTGCCGGCGCGGGCAAGCGAATCCTGGTGGACATCTCCGAGCAGCATCTATACGCCTACGAAGGCGAGCGGCTGGTCTTCAGTTTTGTTGCTTCGACGGGTGCGCCGGGGCTGGGCACGCGGCCCGGCCGCTACAGCGTGCAGAACAAAATCCCCAACGCCTACGGCAGCACATGGAACATTTGGATGCCGCACTGGCTGGGAATTTACTGGGCCGGCTCTCTACAGAACGGCATCCACGCCTTGCCCATCCTGCCGGACGGCAGCCGCTTGTGGGCGGGCTACCTGGGCACGCCGGTGTCTTACGGCTGCGTCATCCTAGGCGTTCAGGAAGCGCAGCAGCTCTACGAGTGGGCCGAGGTGGGGATACCGGTGGATATTCAGTATTGAAAGTGGTCAAGTAGTCGAGTGGTCAAGTAGTCAAGCAGGAAGTATGGTCTCACTTTCTACTCTCCACTCTCTACCAATCCCTCCGCCACACATTTCTCCGCCACCTCGCGCAAAACTTCTACGGGTTGCGCGCCGCTGACCAGGTAGCGATTTCCGAAGATGAACGCGGGCACGCCGGTCAGCCCGTGATGCGCGGCCAAAGCCTCGTCTTCGCGCACCAGCGCCCGGTAACGTGGGTCATCCAGCGCAGCGCGGAAGCCGGCCTCGTCCAGCCCCAGGCCGCGCGCGATTTCCACCAGCACATCCACAGAAGCGATGTCGCGCTCGTCCTGCCAGTGCGCGGCGAAGACGGCGCGATGATAGGCTTCGCCCCGGCCATGCTCGCTCGCATACTTGGCGCCGACATGGGCGAGGAAGGTCGCGCCCGGCTCTTTGAACGCGGCACGCTTCATCTCCACGCCGAAGCGCTCGCGCGCCAGCTGCTGCACGCGCGGCCAGCCGGCGAGGATGCGCTCACGGTACTCGGCAGGTATGGGCGGTGTGCCTTCAGGACGGAGTTCAAACGCTTTCCACGTCACTGCCAAGCGGTGCGTCTTACGGAGCGAGTCCAGACCGGACTCGGCCATAAAGCACCACGGTCAGACGTAGTCGCTGAAGATTGTGACAGGGATGATGGGGTTCAAGAGCACCTCCAATGGCGGTTAGCAGATGGCGGACAGCGTCCGCTGTCAGTGATCAGGCTGGTGATAGTGTTCTTTGAGAATTTACGAGCCGCCCATAGCTCAATCCGGAAGCTGCCAGTCAATCTCCGGCTTGCCAACCTCGCGCAGGGCGGCGTTGATTCGGCTGAAAGGCCGGCTGCCGAAAAAGCCGTTGGCTGCCGAGAGCGGCGAGGGATGCGCGGACTCGATGATGACGTGGCGCGTGCGGTCGATGAAGGACTTTTTGGCGCGAGCATAGGCCCCCCATAGCACAAACACCACCCGGTCGGGCTTGGCGTTGACGGCTCGGATGACCGCGTCGGTGAACGTCTCCCAGCCCCGGCCCTTGTGCGAGGTCGGTTGATGCGCGCGCACGGTCAGCACGGCGTTGAGCAACAACACGCCCTGCCTGGCCCAATGTTCCAGGTTGCCGTGCCGGGGGATGGGGCAGCCCAGGTCGTCGTGCAGCTCCTTGAAGATGTTGACCAGTGACGGCGGTGGCGGCACGCCGCGCCTCACCGAGAAGCACAGCCCATGCGCCTGCCCGTCGTCGTGGTACGGGTCCTGCCCCAAGATGAGCACGTGGACTTTTTCGTAGGGCGTAAGGTGCAGGGCGGCGAACTCCTCCTCCGCCGGCGGGAAGACCTTGAACTTTCTACGTTCCTCAGCCACGAAAGCGCGCAGCGCTTTCCAGTAGGGCTTCTCGGTTTCGGCAATGAGGAGGGGGCGCCAAGACGTTTCCATAGGCATCCAACGGGACAAAAAGAAACGGATGTCTCGACAACATCCGTTTCATCCGACCCTGTTCGTTCGATCCGTTGTCACAGTTTGACGTGCAACAGCAAGACATGGCCTTCGGGGACTTCGACGTAGCGTGCGGCGATGATTTGCGCCTCGCGCCTCAGGCCGTCTTCGTCGCGATACTCTAGGTGGCAGGCGCGGCCCTGCTCCCACGCTTTCCAGCAGCGCTCGACCAGCGCCGGGCCGTTGAACGTGCGCAGCTGGGTGAACGCGATACGGGGCAATGTTGGGCCTTCACTCAACGATAGCGCCCAGGACTCGATCGGCGCCTCGAACGCCGGCGTCGGGCCTTCGATGATGGTGATTTTTTCCGGGGTGGTGGAAGTGGTCATGGATTTGCTCAAAATGCTGCTTGCAATTATAACGCGAGGCGCGCGTCTGTAGGTGACGGTCGCTGGTTATCCCGCCACTACACTCATTAGACTCTCGTTGCCCGGTGACCGTTACCTGTAACCTACTCATCGCCCTTTCACGGATTTGAGAGGAGCCTATGCAACTCCGCATCCTCTCTTCCGCCGATGTACGTGCCGCGCTGCCTATGCCGCGCGCCATCGAAGCGATGCGCTGCGCCTTCGGCCAGCTTTCGAGCGGCCAGGCCGTGATGCCCCTGCGCTCGCGCCTGAGCACCGACGAGGGCCTGACGCTGTTCATGCCCGCCTATCTGCGCGCCAGCGGCGACTTCGCGGTAAAAGTCGTCTCCGTGTATGAAGGCAACCGCGAGCGTGGCCTGCCCGCCGTGCTGGGCGTAGTGCTGGTGCTGGATGCGCACACCGGCGCACCGCGTGCCCTGCTCGACGGCGCAACGCTGACCGAGCTGCGCACCGGCGCGGGCGGCGGACTAGCGGCGGAGCTGTTGGCGCGAAAGGATGCGCGCATCGTCGGGATGTTCGGCGCAAGCGTGCAGGCGCGGGCACAACTGGCCGCCGTGCTCGCCGTGCGCCGCATCACCGAAGTGCGCGTGCTCAGCCGCAGTGAGAGCAGTGCAGCGCGCTTTGCCGCCGAGGTCAGCACATGGCCGGACGCGCCGCGCGTAACCATCGCCCGCTCACCGCGCGAAGTGGTCGCCGGCGCAGACATCGTCATCACGGCCACTTCTTCCGGCACGCCGGTGTTCGACGGGCGTGACCTGGCGCCCGGCGCGCACCTCACCGCCGTCGGCGCCCACACGCTCACCGCGCGCGAACTGGACGAGGTCGCCGTGCGGCGCGCGAGCAAGATTGTGGTGGACTCGCGCGAAGCCGCTGGTGCAGAAGCCGGCGACTTGTTGCTTGCCGGCGCAACCATCTATGCCGAACTGGGCGAGATCGTTAACGGCCTCCGACCGGGTCGCGAGATGGCGGATGAGATCACCCTGTTCAAATCGGTGGGGATTGCGGCACAGGATGCCGCCGCGGCCGGCGCGGCGCTGGCTGAGGCCGAGGCCCGTGGCCTGGGGACTGTGGTAGAGATTTAACAACGATGACCAACCGTTGTCCCGCTATCGCGCCGGCACCAATCATGCTATAGTCCCGGCGTATGCTGTTCGGAATCCGAGACAAACTGGCGGCCCTGGGCGCTGTGGCCGATCGGCTCAAGCAACTGGCTGCCGGCGTGCGCGCGCGCTGGCGCTGGCGCCGGCCCGCCGACGGGAGAGCCGCCGCGATTGACCCCTTCCCCATCAAGCCCTCGTCCTCGCCGGCGCCGAAGCGCCCGACGTCGCCACGCCTGATCCACCTAACGCTCACCCCGGCACAGATCGGCCTGATCGGCGGGCTGGCTCTGGTGAACGTGGCGCTGCTGGTCGCCGCCACCTTCCTGGTGACGCGCGCCACCTTCGTCGAGACGCGCACCGAGACGGTCATCATCACCGCTACTCCACTGCCACCCTCCGTGCTGGAGACTGAACTTGCGCGCCGCCTGCCGCAGATTGTGGTGGCCGCCACAGCCACTCCCCTGGCCGCGCCGACCGCCGGCCCTCTGCCCGACTCGCTCTCCCTGAGAGGCACGGTCTTCTATGCCTATCGCGCCAACGGTCGCACCAACTTATGGGCGCGCGACCTCGCCAAGGCGAAATCCATCCGACTGACCTTCGGCCCTTGGGATGACCGTGACCCGGCCATCAGCCCCGATGGCAAAAAACTGGCATTTGCCTCGCGCCGCGAGGGCAGCTGGAACCTGTACGTGCTGGAGCTGGAGACCGGCAACGTGCGCCGCGTGACCGACGGCCTGGACTACAAAGGCAATCCTGCCTGGAGTCCGGATAGCCAATGGCTGGTGTACGAGATTTACCGCAACAACAACCTCGATATCGCCCTGCTCAACATCGCCAGCGGCGAACGCTATGACCTGACCACTCACCCGGCCGCCGATTATGACCCTGCCTGGTCGCCAGGCGGGCGCGAAATCCTCTTTGTCTCCATGCGCTCCAACAATCCCGACCTGTGGGTGCGCTCGCTGGATAAGCCCTTCGACGCCGACGCCGTTCAACTCACCGACACGCCCGAGGTGTTCGAAGCCGGCCCGGCCTACAGCCCCGATGGCCGATTCGTGCTCTATAGCGATGCCCTCTCGCCCCTGGGGCTGGTCTATGTGCGCTCGGCTACTGACCCGGCGGATAAGCCGCGCGAAGTCGGCCAGGGCCAGCATCCGGTCTGGTCGCCGGACGGCAGTTCCGTGCTCAGTGTCTGGCCGCAGGAGAACGGTCAAGACTATCTGGCCATCGCGCCCGTTAACCAGACCGGCCTGGCGCAGATCCTCTTCAAACCGGAAGTCGGCCACCTGATGGCGCTGGCCTGGGCGCCGATTGAACTGCCGGCGGAACTGCCCGGCTCCATCGGCCTGGCCTCGCAGGCCACCGATGCGCCACTCTGGACGGAGACCATCACCCGCCCCGGCCCCGGCGACCCGCCGTATGCGCTCGTCCCCCTCCAAGACGTGAACGCGCCCGATCCGCGCCTCTCCGACCGCGTGGACGAATCGTTTATCGGCCTAAGGCGCGCACTGGCACAAGCCACCGGCTGGGACGTGCTCGCCACGCTCGACAACGCTCTCGTGTCACTGCGCTGGAACCCGCCGCCGCAGATGGAGGCCGATACCTGGCTCAAGGCAGGCCGCGCCTTCGACCTGACGCGCGCCTATGAGCAGGCCAACTGGGTGGAAATCACGCGCGAAGACTTCGGCCTGCGCACCTACTGGCGTGTGTGGGTGCGCGCTGCCCGGCAGGATGGCAGCCTGGGCGAGCCGTTGCGCACGCCGCCGTGGGACTTTGAAGCACGCTTCTCCGGGCGGCCCCAACCCTACGATGCCGGTGGCGAGTACTTCAAGACCATGCCGCCCGGCTACTTCGTGGATTTGACCACGCTGGCCGAGGATTACGGCTGGACGCGCGTGCCGGCGCAATCCAACTGGCGCTCGTTCTATGAGGGCATCCTCTACTGGCGCTACGAGCATCGCGGTGGGTTGGATTGGCTCACCGCCATGCGCGAGGTGTACACCGCTGCCCAGGTCGCTACGCAAACCCCCGTGCCCTCGCCGACCAGCACGCCCACCATTACACTAACGCCCACCATCACGCCAACGCCGTCCCGCACTTACACGCCGACCCCCCGGCCCACCAATACACCGTTGCCCACGCGCACACCACTTCCCACGCGCACGCCGACGGCCACCGCCACGCCGCGGCCCATCATCATCACCGTCGTCATCACGCCAACGCCCGTTCTGCCAACGCCGACTCGCGAGATAAGGGTGACACCATGAGGCTGGAAGGGATGAAGGATTGGGGACGGGGGGGACGGATCGTGTCTGGTGTAGGACGTGTGGCGTATTGCGTATTGCGTATCATCAACGCCGCCCTGCGCATTACCCCCTTCTTCCTCCTTCCTCCTTCCTTCTTCCTTGTTCTCGCTGCCTGCACTGCCCCCGCGCCGACGTTAGCGCCCGAAGTGCCGGTCGTGGAGCCTTCGCCTATGCCGCTGCTGGCGCAGGTACAGGCCACGGCCAACGCCGCCGCCGCGCAGTATGTGGTGACTCCCGCCTCGCCCACGCCGGAGTTCGTCGTGCCGACCCTGGTGCCGGATTTTCTCCAGCTCGTCGTCCCCACCCTCAACGCCGAAGACCCGCGGCGTCAGGTTTTCCCCACCCCGATTGTGCTGGCCACCCCGGAGGGCTGGCGCCCGCCGATGCAAAGCGTGCCGCTGGCCATCCGCCCGCAAGACCATTTCTGGTTTGCGCGGCCCATCGCTTCGGACAACGTAAACTATCCGCTCGGCACGTACCGCTACGGCACCGATTACTTCGGCCAGATGAACATCCACGCCGGCATTGATATTGACGCGCCGTTGGGAACACCGATCCTCGCTGCCGGGCCGGGCCAGATCATCTGGGTCGGCTGGGGCCTGTTCAACTTCGACCCGCGCCGCACCGACGATCCTTACGGCATAGCCGTCGCCATTCGCCATGATTTCGGCTATAAAGGTCAGGCGTTATACACACTCTACGCGCACATGGAGGCAGCCAACAGCTTCTTCCTCGGCCAGCGCGTGCGCACCGGCGACATCCTCGGCTGGGTGGGCAGCACCGGCAACTCCACCGGCCCGCACGTCCACTTCGAAGTGCGCGTCGGCCAGAACGATTACTACCAGACGCGCAACCCGGAGTTGTGGATTGCCCCTTATACCGGCTGGGGCGTGCTGGCCGGCCAGGTGCTCGATAAGGCCGGGCGTTACGCCTACAGCGTACCCATCGAGATTTACGACGCGAACAACCGCCTACTCTACACGGTCTATACCTACGGCGACCGGGTGGCCCGCCCCGATGATGAATGGCGCGAGAACTTCGCCATCTCCGACCTGCCCGCCGGTCGTTACCGGTTGAAGGCCACGCTGGGGCTGATCCTGCCGGAGATTGAAGCGCCGCCCGCCCTGCCCACCACCGATCCCGGCGGCGTCGAAAGGGCAGCGGTCGTGTCGCCTCCCACGACCTTCCCGCCGCTGCCTCGCCCCATCCCAGGCGGCGAAATCAAAATCATGGAAGGCTTCGTGGATGTATTGCCCGGCCAGACGACATTCGTGATCCTGAAGGAAGACGTCGGCCTGATTACGGATGCGATGCCGGCGCAAACCGCCACGCCGCCCTATCCCACGCTCACGTTCACACCTTCCCCGACCGCGACCTCGACCTTCACTCCGACCGCGACGCGCACCCCGCGCCCGACCCTCACGCTGCCGCCCACGCGCACGCCCCTTCCGAGTACCACGCCGCGGCCCGCCCGTACGCCCTGAGTTCCAAAAAAGCCTAAGCTCTTAATTGGTTTCAAGGAGCTAACAGTAAAGCGAGTGAGGATAAGAGCAGAGCCTTTCCCCGCCGCCGAACGTTATGCACGAACTCAAAGAAGCCCAAGCACAGCGGTAACTTCTTCTGTTGTGAGATGCCACGATGGGGGCGCAGCCAGGAACACAACAACGACCAGAAGCCTTCCATGGTGTTGACGTGAACTTCATGGAACCCATCACCATCTTCGTCGCGCGCATATTCGCCTTGGGCGTGATTGACCGTCTTGTGCTCATAGCCCCATTCCGCCAAGCGCTGATAGCGGCTGTATTCATCGGTGTACAGCCGGCTTCCCGGCGTGACGGTGTGGGTAATTATCGGCTGAATCGTGGCTTGTTGAATATTCGGCAGCATCTGGAGCACCACGTCACCGTTGCGTTGGAACAGGCCGAGGAGCGGCGGCTTCTCCTTGGCCAGGGTGCCGGCGCCCGCGCGCGCCTTTCAAGCGCCGCCGTCGGCCTTGACGCCCCAGTTTGTGCACAATTTCGGGGTGTCCCTTGTGCCCTGCAACCACATAGACTTCATCGGCTTCCACTTCGCCGCTCAATCGGGTCGGCTTTTTTTAGCCACAATCCCTTCGCGCAATCGGGTCGTCATCTGCTGGGCATCGCCCGCGGCCAGATCGA
>JANWXR010000310.1 GCA_025057205.1 Anaerolineales bacterium
GAGGTCACCGCTGCCGCCCTCACCGGCCCGCTCGCGGCGGTCAGCACGGTCATTCGCAAGGTGGTGGAGAAGGCGAAAGAAGAAGCCCGCCCCTAAAGTCAATCAGCCCGAATCTGTCTGAATCGGTTGAGCCAGAGCGTTCGCAAACCGGGTTAGTTCCGCCGTTATTCGTTCAAAGACCGCCGGCAGGTTGCGAACCAACGGAGCGATTTGCTCGGCGTCCAATTGAAAAGCGTAGATGTTTCGCACTACGTGCCGGAAACCGCGATACCGATCCAAAGCATCGCGAGTCGAGTCCGTCAGCACGGGCGGTCGCAATCGCGGCACAGGAGTAGCCGCCTGACGCAACAATTCCTGATGCCAGTTCGGGCCTGAAGGCCTGACCTGATCTACTTCGCCGACAATCAATTCCAAGACACGCTCAAGGCCGGCATAGAACGAATGCAAGTTGAGGGCGACGCCGTCCAGATAGCGGTCGTCGGACGTTGCTTCAAACTGCCGCCAGATGTCGAGGCAGCGTTCTACGACACGCCCCAACTCCTCCAACTCTTTGAAGATGCGGGCGCTGAGGGTCAGGTAAGGCGAGTTCACAACTCGACCCCTTGCTGAATCGCTTCACGCAAAGCCGGCTTGCAGCGTTCGGCCATCACGAGATCAAGGCGAATGTCGCCGCCGATATCCAGCACGCGGGCTACGGCTTCAAAGTAGTCCTCCGGCGCCAATCCCCAAGCCGCCAGGTCCACATCCGACCAAAGACGAAAGCGTTCCGCCTGGATTAGCGATCCAAACGCGACCACGCGGCTGGCGTGATAACGGGATTTCAAGAGCGCCGCCGCCTGTTGGGCAACTTGCCAGGCCCGGCTGCGACGTTTGTGCCCTGCTTCAGCCATTTGCTTCAGGCGCTCGCGGGCGGCCTCGCCAACCTCAGTCGGCGCGTTCATAGGACTCTCTCGGTTTGATTACACATCCAGGTTCTTCACGTTCTTGGCGTGCGTCTGGATGAACTTGCGGCGCGGCTCTACGGC
>JANWXR010000311.1 GCA_025057205.1 Anaerolineales bacterium
GGAGTTCCTGCTGCCGCTCGGCAAGAGCGACGTCAAGCGCGAGGGCCGGCACGTCACCGTGGTGGCCTACTCCAAGATGGTCGGCCTGTCGCTCAGGGCTGCGGCGAAGCTGGCCGAGGAGGGCATTGAGTGTCAGGTGATTGATCTGCGCTCGCTGCGACCGCTTGACCTTGAGCCGGTGTATGAGTCCTTCAAGCAAACCAACCGCTGCGTTGTGGTCGAGGAGAGCTACCGCACCTATGGCGTCGGCGCTGAGGTGGCGGCGCGCTTGTACGAGGACTGCTTCGATTACGTGGATGCGCCCATCCAGCGCGTGGCGCAAAAGGAAGTGCCACTGCCCTATGCCGCTAACCTGGAGCGTTACGCCCTGCCAAGCGTGGATGACATTATCAGGGCAGTGAAAGAGACTTTGAAGTAAGCGTCGTGCACAGTGCATAGTGCGTATTCCGTATTGCGTATTCCGTTACGCAATACGCAATACGCAATACGCAATACGGAACACGTATGGCTGAAGTCGTCCCCATGCCCAAGCTCGGCTTCGATATGACTACGGGCACGCTGGTGCGCAAACTCAAACAGACCGGCGAGAGCGTCGCTAAGGGCGAGATCATCGCCGAGATCGAGACCGATAAAGCCACCGTCGAAGTCGAGGCATATGTCGGCGGCGTGATTAAGGGTTGGGTAGTCGAAGAAGGGATGTCCGTGCCCGTCGGCTCGCCGATGTTGGTGATTGCGGAGCCGGGCGAAGCGGTAGATATCGAGGCGCTGACCGGCAAAAAGGCAACCGGTGCGACCCCCACTCCGGCTGGTAGAACTGCTACAGCCTTCGCTCCCGCCTCGACCCCGACACCCGCCGCGGCGGCCACAGCCACGACGCCAACCGGTAGGGTGCTCGCTTCGCCGGTGGCGCGCAAGATTGCGACGGATGCCGGGGTGGACCTCCGCCAGATCGCCGGCACCGGCCCGAACGGCCGCATCGTCAAGCGCGACGTGGAAGCGTTCCTCAAGGCCGGCGCGCCCGCCG
>JANWXR010000312.1 GCA_025057205.1 Anaerolineales bacterium
CGGCGCAGAGCCTGCCGGGCTGCTACGGCGCGCGACTCACCGGCGCGGGCTTTGGCGGCTGCACGGTGAACCTGGTGGCCGCCTCCGCCGCCGAGGACTTCAGGCGCGAGCTGGCCGCGCGCTACAGCCGGGCCACCGGCAAGACGCCCGAAATCTACGTCTGCCGGGCCGCCGACGGCGCGCGCATCCTGTAACCCGCTCACCGCAGAAGCAGGGGCCAGCATCGAATTTCCCGAATTGGCGCGAAGGCTAGAGTGGGCGCCACTCACCACAATAGCTGAAACAAACACGAATGAACACGAATACAAACGAATGAGCAAGAATGAATTGGTGTGAACCACACCTATTCGTGTTCATTCGCCCCCATTCGTGCCCATTCGTGTTCTCCCCATTCGTGTCGCATTCGCGTAATTCGATGCCAAAAACTCCGCATCGATTTCGCGAATTGGCGCGAAGGCCGGGCCGCAGTGGGTGCCAATCACCACAACGGCTGAAACAAACACGAATGAACACGAATACAAACGAATGGGCACGAACGATTTGTCCGTAAATCACTTCAATTCGTGTTCATTCGCTCCCATTCGTGCCCATTCGTGTTCCCCCATTCGTGCCCATTCGTGTTCCCCCTTTCATGGCCGTTTTGTCCACAACCCTTACGGTACAATCTCAAATCGTGCTTCACTGCCTCTCCATCCCAACGCCCTTCCCCGTCGGCCCGGTCAACGTCTATCTTTCCGAGAGCGGGCCGCTGACGCTGATAGACACCGGCCCGAAGTGGGACGAATCCCGTGCGGCGCTGGAGGCCGCGCTGGCGCAGCACGGCCATCGCCTCGAAGACATCCGGCAACTTATCCTGACCCATCATCACGTAGACCATGTCGGCCTGGCCGGCGAGATTGCGGTGCGCTCTGGCTGCGACGTGCTGACTCATCCGCGCAACACGCCTTGGCTGATGGATTACGCCGCCGAGCGCGCGCGGCACCTGCCGTTCTTTCATCGCATCTGGGAGGAGAGCGGC
>JANWXR010000313.1 GCA_025057205.1 Anaerolineales bacterium
ATGTAGTCAAGTGCGTCGCATTGGGCAGGGTTCATACCCGCTAGTCTAAAACACTTATGGCAACTGCGTAAGTCCTATCTGATTGAGGGTTATCGGTTCACGTCAATCCAAAATCTGCAATCAGAAATCCCAAATCTCGTTGTGTTAGACTCGCGCCCATGCGTCCTTTGAGACCGCGCCGCCGTGTTCACCCGTTGCTGCTGCCGCTCGGCCTGGCCGCGTTGGCCGCCCTGGCGGTAGGCCTGTACTTCTTCCCGCCCATTCACGAGCGCCTGGCCTGGCGCGTGGCCAACGTGCAGGCGCAAGTCTACCAGTTCTTCAACCCGCCGGAGCAACAGGTGTTCGTCCCGCAAGAGCTGCCTACCCTCGTCGCCACGCTGACGACGTTCACGCCCACGGCGACGACCACGCCGCTCGCTACTCCGACCGCTGGCCCCACAGCCACGCCCAGCCCGGTCCCCACCGAGACGCCCTCGCCCACCCCGCTCCCGGCCAAAGCCCTGCTGACCGGCTTCCGCCACGAATACCAGAAGTTCAACAACTGCGGCCCGGCCACGCTCTCCATGCTGCTCAACTGGTGGGGCTGGCAGGGCGACCAGCTCACGGCGCGCGCCTTCCTGCGCCCCGCCGCCGACGCGGTGGACGACAAGAACACCGGCCCGCACGAGATGGTGGCCTTCGTGGAGAGCCAGACGGAACTGCGCGCGCTGACCCGCGTCAACGGCGACCTCGAGCTGCTCAAGCGGCTGATTGCAGCGGGCTTTCCGGTCATCATCGAGCGTGGGCTGCAACTGCCCGGCGAGTTCTGGGAGGGCCACTACGCCCTCATCCACGGCTACGACGACGCACGGCAAAGGTTCATCACGCAGGACTCGCTCATCCTGCCCGACCTCCCTGTGCCCTACGTAGAGCTGGAGCAGGCCTGGTGGCGGGACTTCAATTACCAGTACCTAATGGTCTATCCGCCGGAGCGCGAGGCGGAGGTGTTTGCCCTGCTCGGCCCGGACGGCAACGAGT
>JANWXR010000314.1 GCA_025057205.1 Anaerolineales bacterium
CGCGAAGCCATCCGCGCCTATTTGGCCCGCCCACTTTACATGCTTCCGTCAACTGCGTAACTCCTATGAGGACACCGGAGGTGTGGTAAAGTATCGGGCTAGGCCGGCATGTGCAGGTAAAGGTTGTCAGGGAACTTGCCGCCCCTTCGTCCTGCGGCGCGCTTCGCTGAGCGAAGCCAAAGGTTCAGGATGTGACCGACAGGTTCTGCGCGCACATCGGCCGACGGGTCTACTACGGAAAGGTGTTGGGCGATGAAAACGCTGCGCATCTGGCTTGCCGGTACCGGTGTGTTGCTGATGAGCGCCTGCAACATTGCAGAGTCGGTCACGCCTACGGTGATGGTTGACCCACGCTCGGCGGTGGTGAGTGAGTTTAGCGGCGCCGTCCACGGGCGCGTCACCGCCGCGGAAGCGCTTGTCCCGGTGTCCGTTGGCTTCACGCTCAGGCCAAGCGGCGAGGTGCAGACCGGCGAGGCCTCGCGCGCGCGCCTTGACCTGAGCGATGGTACACTGGTGCGCCTCGGCGCCCTGACGTCCTTCGTGCTTCAGGACGTGACGCTCGGCGAGTCCGATAACGTCTTTCTTAAGTTGAAGATGGCCTTTGGCAAAATCTGGGTCAGCCTCACCGGCGGCGAGCTGGAAGTGGAAACGCCGCTTGGTGTGGCCGCAGTGCGCGGCTCCTTCGCCATCATTCAGTACTTGTCCAACGACCCGAATAACCCTGAAGATGATGTGCTGGTGCTCGACTGCCTGGAAGGCTCATGCCGCGCCGTTAGCCCTATTGTCAGCGCGCAGCTCGGCAACCTGGAACGCATCGTCATCGGTTCGCAGTCCACCCTGCGCCAGCCGTTGACCGAAGTGGATGTACAGAACTTTATCAAAGAGAACCCGGAGAGCGCGCGTCTGGCAGCGACACTGACCGCTGCGCCGACCGGCACAGCCACCGCTACCCCCACCGCCACCCCCACTCTGCCGCCTCCCCTCCCACCGACCGACACGGCCACCGCCACGCCAA
>JANWXR010000315.1 GCA_025057205.1 Anaerolineales bacterium
GTAGTCAAGTGCGTCGCATTTGGCAGGGTTCATACCCGCTAGTCTAAAACACTTATGGCAACTGCGTAAGTCCTAACAGGAAATGCGTCCGGCGCGCACCACCGTGCTACGTTGCCCGGGCAATGTCGCCGTGGCGCGCCAGATTGGCGCAGAAGCGGCGTGCACTCCGTGGCTGCTCTTCACCGACGCCGATGTGATTTTCCCAACGGGTTACTTCGAGCGGCTACGACAGCATTCTGACTGCGATGCGTTGTACGGCGCAAAACTTTCGCGCGATGCCTATGATTGGTACTACCGCTGGTTCACGCATGGCCAACGGTTGGCGCATGCGCTGGGCATTGCCGCCGTCAGCGGCTCCAATTTTCTGGTCCGCGCGGAAGCCCTCGCTGCGGTGGGTGGGTTTGATTTGGACCTGTCGTGCAACGAGGACTCAGAGCTGGGCTGGCGTCTGCAAAGGCGCGGCTTTCGCGTGCGCTACGACTCGCAACTGTTCGTCTTCGCCTGCGACCATCGCCGGCTGCGACGTGGAGTGCTTGCCAAAACCGTTCACTCGCTGACGCGCTGCACGTTGTTGTACCTCGGCCTGCTGCCCCGGCGCTGGCGTCGGCACGACTGGGGTTACTGGTCGCCCTACTCAGAGGAGCATTCCTGATGGAACTAAGTCGCGGCATTGCAGGAATTGATTCTGCAAGGACGTGGGACTTGCGGTTGGCGCGGCTACTCTCCGCTATCTTCAGCCCGCCGCTGATGATTGTGAGCGGCGCAGCGCTGACGGCGGCGCACCTGGCCACGCCGGAAGCCTGGCGCTGGACGGGCATCTACCTGTTGCTTGCCGTCTGTGTGCCCGTCACCTACGTCGGCGTGCAGCTGGTGCGCGGGCGCATCAGCGACTTCGATCTGAGAGTCCGTGAGCAGCGCATCAAGCCGTATCTGGTCTCACTGTTCTGTGCGGGGCTGGCCTGGCTCTGGCTCCGGCTGGGTATGGCCCCGGCCCTGCTGATTGTGGTGGTCG
>JANWXR010000316.1 GCA_025057205.1 Anaerolineales bacterium
AGCAGCAATACCTCGGCATGAGTAATGAGGGCGCGTGCAATCGCCACGCGCTGCTCCATTCCACCGGAGAGGTCGCGCGGCAGCGCTCGCTCGAAGCCCGTCAGCCCGACGAGTTCAATCAGTTCCTGCGCCCGGCGTTGTGCTTCGGCGGCGCGTACGCCTTGCAGCTCCAGCGGCAGCTGCACGTTAGCCTGGACTGTGCGCCAGGGCATCAGGTTCGCCTTCTGAAAGACGAAGGCGATGCGCTCGCTCGGGCCGGTGAGCGGCCGGCCATCGAACAGCACTTGGCCCTCGGTCGGTCGGAGCAGGCCGCCCAGGATTTTCAGCAGTGTGCTTTTGCCGCAACCACTCGGCCCTACCACGCAGACGAACTCCTGTGGGCGCAGCGACAGGCTGACGCGCTCCAGCGCGCGCAGGCCACCGTTGCCGTTCGGATAAACATGTGTGAGCGAGTGAGCGGTGAGCATGGGGGATGGGGGTTGCGTATTGCGTATTGCGTATTGCGTATTGCGTATGGCGTATGGCGTATGGCGTATGGCGTGATGGACGCTCAGGGAACGAAGTCGTTGGTAAAGGCGGCGTTCACGTCGAGCGGGCGGGAGAGCAGGCCGGCATCCAGCAGCGTGGCCTGCATGTTCTGCCAGGCTTCCGTGCGGATGAAGCCGACACGGTCGGTCTTCCACAGTTCGATCGTCGCCGCCAGCACCTGCTTCTCCAGCGCGTCGTCCTTAAGCGCGTCGGGCGCGTACTTCTTGGAGATGATATAGGCTTCGTCGGGATCGGCAATTACATCCTGAATGCCGCGTACGATGGCACGCACGAAGCCGCGCACCAGCTCCGGCTCGGTGCGGATGGTCTCGGCATTGGTAAGCAGGCCATTGGCGGCCAGCGTCGCGTAATCGCCGACCGGAATGACGTTCAGCCGGACGCCCTGCGCCGCCAGCCGGATCGGCTCGTTGTTGGCGTAGACCACGGCAGCGTCCACGCGTCCGGCGTTCAGCGCTTCCACCT
>JANWXR010000317.1 GCA_025057205.1 Anaerolineales bacterium
CGCGCCGAAGAACAGGCCGCCGAAGCGGCACCGGTTGAACAACCTATAGCCGACCTCGAACAACCTCTAGGTGAGCCGAATTTGCCGGATTGGCTTACCATCACGCCTGAACAACCTGCTGCTTTGGCCACAGCAGCTTCGGACATCGGTGCACCGAGCGAAGACGACAGCCTGCTGCGCTGGCTGGAGAGCCTGGCCGCGCGTCAGGGTGCCGACCCTGCCGAGCTGATCACCACGCCGGAAGAGCGGGCTGCCTTCCTTGCAGCGCAAGCGCCGCTTCCTGCGGAGTCGGCCATCGCCGAACCGGCGCCGGCTGAGCCGACCGCCGTGGAAGAGATGCCCGACCGGCCGAAGACCATGATGGCTCCGCCCGAGGCTGCGGCTGCGCCGCCGGTTGCGCCTGCGGTGGCCGAGGCGCCTGCGTCACCGGCTTCTGCCATGCCCGATGTGAGCGCGCTGAGCGAAGACGACGCTCTGCGTTGGCTGGAGAGCCTGGCCGCGCGCCCGACCCCGATTACAGAGGAGCTGCGGAGCATGGTGGCCGAGCCGGAGTCGCCCCTCGCGGAGGAACCTACGCCTGAGCCGGTCATCGAACCGCCGGACTGGGTCAAAGCGCCGCCGGTTGCTCCCGCGCCGCCTCCAGCCAAACCACCTGCTACTTCAGCTCTAGGCCGCGATGAGCGGCTGGCGCGTCTGGCTGAGCGTTTATCTGCTGCTCGTCGCGCCAGGGAACAGGAGATTGCGGAGCGCAGCCGCCTGGCGCGAAGTCCAGCAGCGCATGGAAGAGCGCCGCGCGCGCCATGTCGAGCTGGGCACCGGCCCCTTGCGCCGCCGCGCCGAGGCGTTCCCCGCCGCCGAGGCCAAGCCTGAAACAACCCCATCGCCCGCTCCCGCGCCGGCTAAGCCGGAGCCTGTCGTTGCCCACCTGCAGTCGGCACGCCTCCCCGCCGATGCGCGCCTGACGCGCCGGCCTCGCAAGTCGCGCAAGTCGGCCTTTGCCGGCCAGACC
>JANWXR010000318.1 GCA_025057205.1 Anaerolineales bacterium
AAGCCGCTAGCCCCGCCTCGAGCGCCTTGACGATGGACGAGTCAATGCACAGCGGCACGTCAGTGACCGACTGCACCACACGGATAGCTTCGGCCAAAATGGCCGGCTCATCGGCCAGAGGGATGCCGGCGTTGACATCAAGCATGTGCGCACCGGCCTCTACTTGCGCCAGCGCATCCTTGCGGACGCGCTCGAAGTTCCAGGCCGCCATCTCGGCGGCCAGCAGCTTGCGCCCCGTCGGGTTGATGCGTTCGCCGATGATGACGAACGGTAAGTTGGGGCCAATGCGAACAGTTTTGGTGGGGGAGGTGATGACGGTTTCCATATGGGAAGTGTCAAATGTCAGGTATTAGAGCGGTTTCCAGCTTGAATTACGGCAAGGCATGCGAAATTCGACCTGTTTTCAGTCTACGGAACCATAAAGCAATCTAAGTGTCAAGTGTTGAGTATCAGGACGATGAATGTCAGGCGTCAAGTATCGAGGCCTCAGGTATCGGATGTTCCTGCCGAGGTGTCAAGTGATGACTGATGACTGATTACGGGCTATGGGTTGTTTCTTTTCCGCCGTTGAGGACGAGTTGCTCCAGCCGCTCATCGGGGTAGGCGGCCTCGAGTTCAGCGATGACGGCTTCGGCTACCGCCTCCGGCTCGCCCTCGCGCTCGACCGCTTCGCCGGTGCGCCACTCCGCCAGATAATCATCGGTGTTGAACAAGCCGGCCCGCATCGCGGCACGATCAATATACACCTGAAAGCGCTCGCTCAGCGGCCGGGCAGCCCGCACACGTCCGGCTTTCACCTTCACTTGCGCGGGAATATCACGCCAATAAACAATTTGATAGGAGGCCATAGACTTGTATCACGTATTGCGTAGCGCGTAGCGCGTATTGCATGAACGACCCCAATACGGAATACGGAATACGAAATACGGAATACGAAATACGGAATACGTAACACGCAACACGAAGGAACGATCAGCCCATCAACTCCACTAACCGCTTCTCCAGCGC
>JANWXR010000319.1 GCA_025057205.1 Anaerolineales bacterium
GGAGTATGGCAATCGTTGCAGTCGGCCCATTGTTTGTGACCGCTGTGGAACCAGCCTTCGTAAGCGGCATCCATCACATGGCAGTTGTTGCAGGCCGTTGGGTCATTGCCCAGATAAACGGTGAAGTCACTAACGTACAGCCCGACTGCGGCCACAACGGCCAGCGAGACCAGACCGACGAGCACGGCTAGACGCATGGTGTGAACTCCCAACTCCGGTGGAGCAACGCACTAGCACTCTAGTGAAAGATGGCACAGCAAGATATGACGGCGGTCATGTGGCGCAGTTTCGAGCACATTCTCCTGCTTTTTGTCGAAAAGCAAAGTGATGTCTCACACTAATCCTATGTGACAATATCCATAAAATTCCGACATCGGCAGGATAAAATGGGTGCATTCAGATTATTGGCCGCTCCTTCGACTGCGGCCCGCAGTTTCTGCGGGCCTTCGCTCAGGATGCGGCCCCAGCCAAAAAATAGAAATGCACTCGGATAAAATCTGCAAATGGCCTCTTCAGATGAAAACCGATAGAATATCTTTGCCCGCGCGGCCTCTTTAAGGACAACAATGCTTGGAAACATCGGTTACTTCGCCCTGTTGCTCGCCCTGGTTTGCACACTGTATGCAGTGGTAATGGCCGGCCTGAGCGCCTGGAAGCGCCAGCCGGTGTGGCTCCTTAGCGCACGGCGCGCTGCCCTGCTAACCCTCCCTTTGCTCACGCTCAGCTCGCTGATGCTGATCACGTTGCTGGTCGGCGGCGATTACGGCGTGGAGTACGTCTACAGCGTTTCCAACCGCGAGATGCCTCTGTATCTGAAAGTGACTGCCCTGTGGGGTGGGCAGGCGGGTAGCCTGTTGTTCTGGTCTTGGCTGATGTCGGCCTTCACCACTTCGGCCCTGTTGGGCCGCTGGGACCGTGACCTCACCCTGATGCCCTACGTCATCGCCGTGATGATGGCGACGCTAGCCTTCTTCATCGGCCTGGTGGTTTTCTTCGAGAACCCGTT
>JANWXR010000031.1 GCA_025057205.1 Anaerolineales bacterium
GTGGCGACGAGGTCGCCGCGCTCAATGACCTGTGTCCGACGCGACGCCCGCTCGGCGGCCTGAGCTTGCGCGGCCTGGCTCTGCTGCCAAAAAACAAAGCCTGCGACCGCACTTACAGCTATAGCGATCAAAGTAAGCCAGCCCCGTTGGGCGCGGAGGAAGTTCAAGATGTTCTTCACGGCGAATGAGTGTAGAGAGAGAAGGGAGGTCGGAGATTAGTGATTGAGGATTGAGGATTGATGATCCATAACTGATGATTGGCAAGACACGCTCAATCTCAAATCTCTAATCTCTAGTCACCACCAAAGAAGCTGAACTGCCGGCGCGCGGTGCTGACGGCTACGATGTCGCCGGCGCTCAGTCCGCTCACCACCTCGCTGAAGTTTTCATTGCGCAGGCCGAGCTGTACTTCGACCTCAACAATCTCGCCGTTGCGCAGGACGCTGGCGAACGCTTTGCCGGTCGCCCGGTCGCGGCGGATAGCCCAGTTGGGCGCCAGCACCACGTCACGCAGCTCCTGTACCACAATCTCGGCGGTAGCCGTCATGCCGCCGCGCAGGCGCGGGTCGTTGCTCTCCACAATCACCCGCACCGGGTAGCTGACGACGCCGGCGTTCACCGTAGCCTGCGGCGCAATCTTCTCCACCACGCCGGAGAACACATCGTTAGGCAACGCATCTACCGTGATGGTGACTGCCTGCCCGGGCGCAACGCGCGACACATCCACTTCGTCTACCGAGACATCGAGATAGTAGCGGCTGACGTCCACCAGGACGATGGCCGGCTGGTTGCCGGGCGCTTCGCCGACGCGGATGTTCACCGCCGCGACGACTCCGTCGAAGGGCGCAACAATCTGCGCATCCTTCAGGTTATTCTCCGCCAGCTGCAAGGCGGCGCGCGCCTGCTCCACCTGAAGCCGGGCGATTTCCAGGTCGGCCGGGTCAGGCCCACGCTTGAGGCGCTCCAGTGCCACCTCCGCCTGTTCCACCGCGGCCAACGCCGAGCCACCCGAACGGCCGGCGTTGAGAGCCTGCCGGTAGCGCAACTCGGCGATGCGGGCGTTCTCACGCGCCTGTTCCTGTTGGGCCTCCAGCCGCGCTTTCGCAGCGTAATTGCCCTCCTCGATAAGTTTATCCACCTGCTCGTTGATGGCATCGAGTGCGTTCTGTGCCAGCACAAAGTTGAGCCGTGCAATTTCGATTTGCTCTTTGCGGCTGCCCTGTGATGCCTGATAGAGCTGGGCGCGCGCCAGACGCAGGTTGGCCTCGGCCAGGGCCAGGTCTTCGGGACGTGGCGGCGCGGTCAGCTGGGCTACGGCTAACTCGGCGGAACGTAGGTTGAGCCGGGCCTGCTCCACCGCCAGCTCCAGATCGGTTGTGTCCAGGCGCGCCAAGACGTCGCCCTTTTGCACTCGGTCGCCCAGGGAGACGTTCACTTCCACCACCGGCGTCAGGCCGCTGGCGCCGAAAAAGAGATTGACCTGCGACTCGGTCACCAGCGGGCCGGTCGCGCTCACCGTGGATAGGATTGTGCCGCGCTGTACCGTTTCCTGCCGGATTTGGCCGGCGGCTGCCTGGGCCGCAGCCTGTTGCTGTTGCCAGAAGAACAGCCCAGCCACCACGATACCGCTCAGAACCAGACCAAATATCAGCAGATTGCGTCTTGAGGCCATAAAAATGTGTGCACGATGTTGCAATCTGCGAGATTATATCACCAGGGTCGTGGAGAAGAATGAATTGGCGGCTCATCGAGCAATATCACGTTTGAGTTTTTCAACCACGAATGAACACGAATGACAACGAATGGACACGAAATATTTGTACTTATTCGTGGTTGAAAATTCGTGCCCCTTCGCCCCCCTTCGTGTCCATTCGTGTTCACCTGCCCCCGTTCGTGCCCATTCGCACTCATTCGTGTTCATTCGTGGACCCCGAAAACCCCGCCCACACGCCGCAAAACTTGCTCCGCATCTAGACTCATGCTAAAGTTTTCACACATTGCATAAGGATACGGTGGGTGTTCTGGAGAAGCGTGCATGACTGAAACCCAAATCCCGGATATTGTGGTTAGCCGGCTGCCCATTTACCTACGGGCACTAACCCGATTGCAGCAGGAAGGCCAGCACATCACCTCCAGCGGCGAACTGGGCCGGCGCCTCGGCATCAGCTCGGCCCAAATCCGCAAAGACCTGTCCCACTTCGGCGAGTTCGGCAAACAGGGGACCGGCTATCAGATTGAGTTCCTGATCAAGCAGCTGCGGCAGATTCTGAAAGTGGATCACGAATGGAGCGTGGCGCTGGTGGGCGCGGGCGACCTCGGCAGCGCGCTGGCGCGTTACAACGGCTTTCGCAATCGCGGCTTTCGCATCGAGTTGATTTTCGACAACGACCCGGCCAAGATCGGCCGCGAGCTGAGCGGCTATATCGTTCAGGACGCGGCGCTCTTGGGCACGCTCATCCCACAGCGCGGCATCCGGCTCGCGATGATTGCTGTGCCTGCCGAGGCTGCACAATTCGTAGCCGACGAGCTGGTGAAAGCCGGCATCAAGGGCATCCTCAGCTACGCGCCCATCAACATCAACGTGCCAGAAGGCGTACAGGTGCAATATATTGACCCGGTGGTGCACCTGCAGCGGATGACGTTCTACTGCTAACGCTCAGGCCACGCTTTACTTTCCCCTGCCCGGCCTGCTCCGCAGCGACTCCTCGACATCGCGCAGAATCTGCGCCGCCTCCTCCGGCCCGGCCAGACGCGGCTGAAAGTTATCGTGGATGCGCACCGGCAGCAGCTCAACGCCGTGCAGCTGCGCGCCGCGGAACGTCGCCCGCAGCATCAGCCCCTGAATCGTGTACAGCGTCCCATCCGACCATTCCTGATCGAACACAAAGTTGCCGAGAGCGTAGGCCACCACCGCGCCGCCGGGGAACGTCTCCACGCCCTGCACGTGATGCGGGTTGTTGCCAACGACGAGCGTCGCGCCGGCCTCCACCAGCCGCTGCGCGCCAAGCGCCTGCTCCCACGTGATTTGGCCGGTGAACTCGCGGCCCCAATGCGGCAGGACGACGACCACATCGGCCTGCGCCCGGGCGCGACGCACCGCGTCCATGTAGACCTCGGGCAGGAACGGCGCAGCCCCTGGCGCGGTCTCTGTCGCCCAGACCTCGCCGTTGATGGCGGTGAAGGCCAGAAAAGCGAAGCGCACGCCGTGCACCTCGACGATGACGGGGGCGGTGGCCTCCGCCAGGTTCCGGCCAACGCCCACCGGCTCGATTCCGGCCGCGCGCAGATGGGCAATCGTATCGAGTAGCGAGTCGTGCACGCAGCCGCGCCCCAGCCCACAGTCCTTGATGTGATTGGTCGCCGCCGCCATCAGGTCAAAGCCCGCCCACTGCATCCCCTGCACCACCTCCGAGGGCGCGAGCAGATTGCGATGAAATTCGGCACAGGGGCTGGGCGGGTTGACGTCCGAGATGGAAGCGTCCAGACTGCCGATGGCGAGGTCGGCGCTTTGCAACACTTCGCCCACGGCGCGATACGGCAGGGCCATGTCGCCGGCATCTCTGGCAATGGTGTACACGCAACGCGCGGGGTTGATGTCGCCGGTGAAGACGAGGGTAATTTCGGGGACGGCGGTGGCAGTGGGAGTCGGCTCGACGGTCGGCACCGCTGTAGCTGTAGCGGCTGCTGGGATGGTGGGGCTGGAGGGAGGGGGAGCGGGGGAGGCCGGCTTTGTTTCCGGCGGAGGCGTAATCGCCGGCGGCTTTGGCTCGGCGTGCACCGGGGCGCAGGCCGCACACAGGCATAAAGCAAGCGCCCGGGCAATCTTCAGTTGAGCAGACACCGACAACCGAACTTCGGATTTATGCAACGGGGACAACAGACCGGGCACCACGCACGAAGGTTTATTTGGGCAGGCTCCCGCCCATCAATTTGACGGCCTTGTCTATCATCTCTTTCAACATTTTCTCTTTCGGCGATAGCTCGGTGGAGAGGTTAAGGCCGGAGTGCATGGAGGCCAGTGCCTGCAGCTGCTGACCAAGCTTGACTTGTAACGCGCTCAGTTTTTTGAAGCAGGCGGCGCGCGTCTCGGTCTCGCCCAGCTGGCCGAGCAGGTCAATGGCCTGCACGTATAAATCGGCGGCCTGCTCCACATGGCCGGCGCCATCGTGCGCAGCGGCCAGGTTCGCCAGCGCCTGCGCCTCGCGTAGCCGGTCGCCAAGTGCGCGGAACACTTCCGGTGTGCCCTCGACCGCCTCCAGCGCGCCGACCCAATCGTTCTGCGCCATGCGGACAACGCACAGGTTGTTGCGCATTTCGGCAGCGTTGGCGCGGTCACCCGCTGCCTCAAAGCCCGTCGCTGCCTCGGCAAACGCTGCGGCCGCTTCGGCGTAACGTTCGGCGCGGTAATGGTTTAGGCCGGAAGCTTTGAGGTCGTGAGGGGACATGGGAGGAGATTGGGGATTGGAGATTGGAGACTAAAGACTGAAGACTGAATCTCTAATCTCCAATCCCTACATCTGTATATCGGGCTAGTAGGTGATCTCCAACAGCCCTGTCGCCACGGCGCGGAGCTGCTCAGTGGGGAGTTGGCTGAGGTGTCGGGCTAGATGGAGGTAATGTTCGTTGATTGGCTCGGTGACGAACTCACGCAGTTCCGGCGGCAGCCGCTTGAAGCGCTCGAACAGGCGATGCTCGCTCTCCCACTCGCCCACCACGCCGTAAGGCTCAAGCACATCTTCCACCGTCAGGCCCAGCCGGTTGAGAATGACTTCCAGCTCAGGCAGCGGCAGCGGGCGCTCGCCGTATTCGTAGGCGGTGAGCGTGCCTGGCGAGATGCCCAGCTCCGCGGCGAACTCCTTGAGCTTAAGGCCGGCGTTCTGCCGCGCCTGGCGCAGCTTGGCGCCGATCATGCGGTCGCGGATCTCCAGGATGGCGGGCGGCGGCAGCGAGGCGCGCTGCTGCTCCTCTTTCTCCGAGAGCGCCGCCGTGCCCCAAAAGTGAGAGAGCGGCACATCGCAGAAGTAAGCCAGCAGTTCCAGCTCCGGCAGCGAGGGGCTTTTGTCGCCGTTCTCGTAGGCATGGATGGTTGCCGGCGTGACGCCCAGCACCTCGGCACAATCCTTCACCGTCTTGCCGGCGTACAGGCGCGCGTCGCGCAGCAGCACACCGAGCAGGCGCGCGCGCAAATCCAGGGCGGTGTCGTAATCGCTCATGGGTCAATCCTCGGGCGAGGATTATATAGGTGGAGTGAGGATTAGCGCCAACCCTTGCCGGAGGGGCGCGCGCCCGCCGGCGGCAGGAAGATTTCGGCGGGGAGCTTGAACCCGGCGGCCTCCAACTTGGGCGTGAACATCGGACGAAGGCCGGTGGCCTGCATCTGTCCAAGCACTTTGCCGTCGGCGCCCACGCCTTCTTCAGTGAACTTGAAAATGTCTTGCAGGATGACCGTGTCGCCTTCCATGCCACAGACCTCGCTGATTTGAGTGACCTTGCGCGAACCATCGCGCAGGCGCGATTGCTGGACGATCAGCTCTATCGCCGAAGCGATCTGCTCGCGGATGACCTTGAGCGGCATGTCCATGCCGGCCATCAGCGCCATCGTCTCGATGCGTGAGATGGCGTCGCGCGGTGTGTTGGCGTGCAGCGTGGTCAGCGAGCCGTCGTGCCCGGTGTTCATTGCCTGCAGCATATCCAGCGCTTCGCCGCTGCGACACTCGCCGACCACGATCCGGTCGGGCCGCATGCGCAACGAGTTCTTCACCAGATCGCGGATGGTCACCTCGCCGCGCCCGTCAATGTTCGGCTTCTTCGTCTCCAGGCGGACGACGTGCTCCTGATGCAACTGCAGCTCGGCGGCGTCTTCAATCGTCACAATGCGCTCGCCTTCTGGGATGAAACTAGAGAGCACATTGAGCAGCGTAGTTTTGCCAGAACCGGTGCCGCCGGCGATGACGATGTTGAGCTTAGCGACGACGCAGGCTTTGAGGAACTCGGCCATGGCCGGCGTAAGTGAGCCGAGGCGGATGAGATCATCTACCGTCAGCTTCTTCGTGCCAAACTTGCGGATGGTGATGGATGGGCCATCAATGGCGCAAGGCGGGATGATGGCGTTGACGCGCGAGCCGTCCGGCAAGCGGGCATCTACCAGCGGCGTGTCGTAATCCACGCGGCGGCCTAGCGGTAGAATGATGCGGTCAATCACGCGCCGTACGTGGTCTTCGTCATCGAAGCGCACGTTCGTTAATTCCAATTTGCCCTGGCGCTCAACATACACGCGATTGGGGCCATTGACCATCACCTCGGTAACCGTCGCATCCTCGAGCAGCGGCTGGATGGGGCCAAAACCGAGGAACTCGTTGAGCACATCCTTCAGCAATTGAGCCTTGACCGTCTCCGGCAGGGCGACGCGCGCGCCAGCGTAAGCTTCCTGAAGGCGCCGCTCTATATCTCTGCGTGTCGCTTCGTCATAAGACAATGCCGTCAGGTCCAGGCTAGAGGAGACGCGATCAATCAGATAGGCTTTGAACTTGCGCAGCTCTTCATTGCCGAGGGAGACGGTGCGCGCCGCCGCGGCAGGAGCGGCAGCCGGATGTCCGGCGGGCGCAGCCCGACCGCCCTCACGCAGGCGATCCGCCATGTTCATAGGAGCCTTTCCTTGGAGAACATCATCACCCCAATCTTAGCCAGAGTGGGGCGGCAGAGAGGTTAGCGTTGGTTGGCATTGATGTCAGAGGCGGGCGGTGACGCAGGGTCGGGGCGCAGCCAGATGATGTGGGCCTTGTTGACGGTGAGGAACTCGACGCGCTGGCGCAGGTGGCCATCCAATGTGTACACCTCCGCATCGGCCATGGCGATGAACTGTTCGTTCGTCTCGTTCAGCGCATCCTTGACCCGTTCTTCGGGGCGCAGGAAGATGTAACCGTGCAGCGTGTGGGTCGGTGTTTGGATCAGCACCGGCACACGCTCTTTGCGCACGATGTCGGTAAAGATTTTCCCCTTTGCGTCAATGCGAGCAGAGGTCATAGTCAGTACCTTTTGGCATTTAGCACCGATCCGGGCAGGGTTCAAAACCCGGTGAAACTGCGCCTCGGCAGAGGCTGATAACCTTTGGTGCTAGTTTTTAGAGAGCGAACTCGGCGATGGACATCGGGTGAGGCATGGCGTCTGGGTGGAGAGAGTGAAATAAATCCAGGAGCACATTGAACATCGCCGAGATGAAGGCCAAACGAAATTGAATGTTAGGACTTACGCAGTTGGCGGGAGTTGCCGCCATATCTGGCGGACTTCCGGCGGATATGACCGCCACATATACGGAAGCGCGGGCGCAACTGTGTAACTCCTATCGAACTAGCACCATTGGTTGATAGATTGTGCTGCTCAAACCGTAGGTGCCGGCTCTTGCAAACTGGCGGCGATGTAATCAGTCAGGTCCTGCGCGGCGCGCGCGTCGCCGTAGTGGCCGTCTCGGTCAAAGCATTCAGCTTCGCCAGCAGTTCGGCGTCGGCGCCCCGCCGCTTGACGATGAACTCGTTGATGCCGGCCTCGCTTGCTGTCATCACATCCTGTGGCTGAGAGTGCGTTGAGAGCAGGATGATCTTCGCCTGCGCCGTCCGCAGATCGCCGCGCAGCTTCTGGATAATCTCGCCATAGCCGAGGTCAAGCAGTTCATCACTGATGATGACCGTCCCGGTTGGCGCGCGCCAGGCTTCGATCAGGCCTTCTTTGCCCGTCAACGCCGTGCGCACTGCATAACCTGCCTGCTCTAGCACCGACTTGAGGTAGGCCAGAGCTGGCGCGTTGCTTTCAATCAGGACGACGTCACGGATGCTCATGCGGCCTTCTGGGCCGGCAGCTTTAGGCTGAGGGCATAGCTGAGGCCGGCACGGCGAAGGAAAAGGTGCTGCCGCGGCCCTCCTGACTCTCCACGTGGATGCGGGCGCCGTGCGCCTCGACGATGCGCCGCACCAGCGCCAACCCCAATCCGGTGCCGGTATAGTGGCGCGTGGTCGAGCCATCGAGCCGGCGGAAGTCTTCGAATATTTCCTCTAGCCGGTCGGCAGGGATGCCGATGCCGGTATCCTGCACGGAGAAACGTACGCGATGGCCCTCATCGGAGACATTCAGCATCACGCTGCCGCCCTGCGGCGTGAACTTTATCGCGTTGTTCAGCAATTGCAGGAGGACCCAGAAGAGCTTTTCTTCATCGCCGAGAAAAATCGGCTGAGTAATGTTGAGGCGTCTATCCAAGCGCAGGCCCTTTTGCTCCGCCGCCGGGCGGACGCGCTGCAGCACTTCGTCCACAAACGGTGTGATCCGCACCGACCTGAGGTTGAGCGTCATCTCACCACGGGCCGAAGCGGCGTAGGCAATCAACCCCTCCAACGACTGTTCGAGGCGATTGACAGCGTCCAAGGTGGCGCTCAACGCCTCCTGTTGGGCAGGGGCTAACTGACCCAATTCCCCCTCTGTCAGGAGCGTCACGTAGCTTTTGATGTGAGTGAGCGATGTGTGCAGCTCGTTTGAGATGTTGGTGACGATGTTGGACTTGAGTTGATTAAGCTCAGTGAGTTTGAGCAGCGCCATCTCCAGCTCGGCGGTGCGCTCGGCTACGTTCTGCTCTAGGGTGCGGTTGGCCTGCAACAGAGCGTTCTGCAATTCGAGGATCTGTCGGGCGATGACGCGATCGAGTGTTTCGCGCGTCACTGCGCCCATCTCCATCAGGATCTGGCCAAGCAGGCGCGAGCCGGAACCCTGTGCGCGACGGGCCAGCGCTTCCTGCAACTGCGCTTCGGTGATGTAGCCTTGTGCCAGCAGCAGATCGCCCAGACGCGGCACCAGTTGCTCCACGCTCATCGGGCGGAGCGAGCCGGTTCCCAGCCCGCCTCGCTTCCGTCCGAGCCAGTGCTGTTCCGCCAGCAGGGTCACCACCGCAAGGCTGGCCCCACACTTCGGGCAAGTCACATCGCTCGGTTCAAGCACTTGGCTGCACTGAGGGCAATTGAGCTGAGGCATGCCTGCTCCGCAAAAAATCTTCGGACGTTATGATAGCTGTGATTCGGACGGGAAGCAACCTTGGTTCTGCCAACGGATTCGGATGCATTTCTAAATTTTGGCCGGGCCGCTTCCTGAGCGGAGTCCGCAATTTTTATGGGCTGTGGCTTCGCAGTAGCGGAGCACATCGCAGGAGCGGCCAATACTCTTCTGCAAGCCCGTGCGACTTGCGACTGCAATTGCATGCACATAACACGCCACCTGCCGTTGACATCCCCTCAACGCGCTCCTACAATCCTTCGAACTGTGGCGCCAGGATGGTTCATCGAGATGAGCCTGCCCACTCGCCCGACGGCTGTGTTTCTTCCTTACACTCCACACCGACACACCGAACCTGTTGCCGAAGCGCCGGCGGTGAGCGTGCGTCTTCCCTGGCTGCGCTACCCTGGCGCGAAGTCGTTCGCCTTGCGCGACATTGAGCTTACTGTGCCGGTTGGAGCGCGCATTGCGTTGGTCGGGCCGAACGGCGCCGGCAAGAGTACGCTCCTCAAGGCCATCGCCGGGCTGCTGCCCGTGCCCGAGGGCGAAATCCTGATTTATGGACGGCCACTGGGCGGCTGCCGTCACCGCGTCGCTTATCTGCCCCAGCGGCATGATATTGACTGGCGTTTCCCAGTGGACGTGCAGCGATTGGTAATGACCGGCCGCTATGTCCATCTCGGCTGGCTGCGTCGGCCCGGCCCCGCCGATCATGCGTTGGTGGCGCAGGCGCTCGAGCAACTCGGACTGACGGCGCTGGCACGGCGTCAGATCGGCGAGCTTTCCGGCGGGCAACAACAGCGCGCCCTGCTGGCGCGGGCGCTGGCGCAGGACGCCGACCTGCTGCTCCTCGACGAGCCCCTCAATGCCGTGGACGCGGACACGCGCGCCGTGGTCTCGCGTGTGCTGGCAAAGCTACAGCGCCAGGGCAAGACCGTAATCGCCGCTACACATGACCTGGGCCGGCTGGAGACCGATTTCGATGGCGCGTTCTACCTCTGCGAAGGGCGCGAGGAGCCGGCGCCGCCCGGCGCGTTCGTGGGCCTGATTGTTGGGCGGGAGCGCCCACTAAGCGCGGCAACATGAACTGGCTGTTGGAACCTTGGCAGTACGGCTTCATGCAGACGGGTCTGCTGGCTTCGGCCTTGATCGGGCTGGCCTGCGCCTGCCTGGGCGTGTACGTGGTGCTGCGTCGCATGGCCTTCCTGGGCGATGCGCTGGCGCATACCATCCTGCCCGGCGTCGTCGTTGCCTACCTGATCGGCTTCAATCTGCTCGCCGGCGCGCTCATTGCGGCCACGCTAACTGCCCTGGGCATAGGCTGGTTCTCGCAGCGGCAGACCGTGCGCGAGGATACCGCCATCGGCATCTGGTTCACGGGAATGTTTGCCCTGGGCATCCTGCTGATGAGCACCGTGCGCTCATTTCGTGACTTTACCCACATCCTGTTCGGCAACATCCTGGGCGTCGGCCCGGACAATCTGTGGATTCTTGCTGCAATCACCGGGCTGGTTCTGCTGGCATTGACGCTCTTTCATAAGGAGCTGGAACTTACCTCTTTCGACCCGACTCACGCCGAGCTAATCGGGTTGCGCGTTGACCTGGTGCGCTACGGCCTGCTGTTGTTGCTGGCGCTGACCGTTGTCTCCTGCATTCAGATGGTGGGCGTGGTCTTGACCAGCGCCCTGCTCGTCACGCCGGCGGCGGCGGCCTCCCTGCTCTCCAACCGTCTGCCGCAGATGATGGCGCTGGCAGCGGGTATCGCTGTGTTGTCGGGCGTCGTTGGCCTGTATGTATCCTACTACTTCGACGTGGCCTCCGGCGCCGCCATCGTTCTGGCCTGCACGGCCTGCTTCGGCGCGGTTTGGCTGATCCACGCCTACCGCCGGCGCGTCTCGCGCTGACCCTGTTTGGCCAAAAATCGGTAGTTGACTCAGGGAAAGTGGGAAACAGGGGAAGGTCAGGGAACGCGGTGACTGTGATCGAGCTGCCGACGCTCCACCATGTCGAAGCAGGCTCACCCGACGACAGTCACCTGTCGCTTATGCAGGTTGCAGCCAAAGCAGCTCACACGGCTCCAGCATCAGGCCGCGTGCAACGCTCCAGGTCTTGTGTGTAATCAAGTCGGTGATGGTATCCGGCAAGCCGAGGAGGGTGACGCTGACGCTCTGGCGCTGCTCACTAAAGTTCGCCAGCACCGTCACCGGCGTCTGCGGGTGCGGGCGCACGAAGCCGAAGACGTGCTCATTGCCCGTGTTGGCGACCTCCATGCGGTTGCCCGCAAAGACGGCATGCTGCCGACGCAGCTCGATCAGGTGGCGCAGGCGCCGGTACAGGCGGCCTTCGAGGGTGTGCGGGTCCTTGCGGCGTTCAAACTGATCCCAGTCGACACGCGGGCGATGCACCCAGCGACTGTCGTCGGCCTTGGCCGGGTCCTCACGATAGCTGTAATCGTTGAGCATGCCGATCTCGTCGCCGAGGTAGATGAGCGGGATGCCGCCGATGCTGAGCACGATGCCGTACAGCAGCAGGATGCGGCGCAGCGCCAGCTCGACCTCCTTCTCCGTCTCCTCCTTCAACGCCTTTTCCAAACCGGCCAGCGAAGCACAGGTGCCGGAGATGCGGCAGTCTCCGGTCTTTGGATTCTCCTGAAACGGCAGGCCGCGCGCAAAGCTGCCCGGGAAGCGGCCCGTGTAGAACTGGTTGAGGAACCGGCGATGGTCGTAGCCCTTGATGCCGAGTTGTAGCGCATCTTCATCGGAGAACGTCCAGCCGATGTCGTCGTGGACGCGCACGTAATTGACCCAGGCCGTCTCCGGGTGAAGGGCGAAGCGGTGGCGCATGGAATACGTGAGCAGCCGTACCTTGCGCGTCGCCAGCGAGTTCCACAGCAGCGCCATCAGCAGCGGGTTGTAGGAAATCTGGCACTCCTCCGGATGGATGTACTTGGCCACGTCGTCGGGGTGCACGATGGCCTCAGACTTGAAGATGAGCGCCGGCGCCGCGATGCGGCAGAGTGCGTTGAAGGCCTGAATGAGCAGGTGGGCCTCCGGCAGGTTCTCGCAGTTGGTGCCGAGCTTCTTCCAGATGAAGGCCACCGCGTCCATCCGCAGGATTTCCACGCCCACGTTCGCCAGCGCCAGCATCTCTGCGCCCATCGCCGTGAAGACGGCAGGGTTGGCGTAGTTCAAATCCCACTGAAACGAGTGAAAGGTTGTCCAGACCCACTCCGTCTTTTCCGGCGAGGCATCGGAGGTGAGCGGCGTGAACGCGCCCGGATGCTCGTCCGGGAAAATCTCGCGCAGGGTGCGCTCGTAAGCATCGGGCATCTGCCGGTCGGGGAAGATGAAGTAGAAGTTGCGGTACTCGGGGTCGCCGGCGCGCGCACGCTGCGCCCACTCGTGCTCGTTGCTGGTGTGGTTGAAGATGAAGTCCAGGCACAGGCTGATGCCCTCGCGGCGCAGCTCTGCGGCCAGGTCGCGCAGTTCGTCCATCGTCCCCAGCGCCGGGTTCACCTCGCGGTAGCTGCTGATTGCGTAGCCGCCGTCGTTGTTGCCCGCCGGCGTTTTGAACAGCGGCATCAGGTGTAGATAGGTCAGGCCGAGTTCCTTGAAGTAGGGGATGCGATTACGAATGCCTTTCAGGTTGCCGGCGAACAAATCCACGTAGCACACGCCGGCCAGCATCCGATTGGACTGGAACCAGAGTGGGTCGCGTTCGCGGGCGGCGTCGAGTTCCTTCAGGTCGGCCGGGCGCGCCAGCCAGGCTTCGGCAGCAATCTCCAGCGTGCGTTCGATGTGGAATAGCAGATCGTAACGTTCGCCGTACACGCTCACCAACAAACGGAAGAGGCGCGGGTAGTGCCGCCTCAGCCGGCGCTCGAACACGGCCCAGTCGGCGGCGGTCGTTCGCGCCGCATATTTTTCGATCAGGCGCGGCAGTAGACGGCGCAACGAGATTTCGGTTTCGGAGTCGAGCCAGGCGGAGTCGGGCATGGGGGTGAAGACTGAAGATTGATGACTGAAGACTGAAGACTGATGACTGATGACTGATGATTAGTGATTGGAGATTGAAGATTGGGCCAGGGCGAGGGCGCCGAGGACGCCGGCGCGGTCGCCTAGCGCGGGCAGCGTCAGATAGGTTTCGATGGAGTCCAGCAGGGCCGGCGCCCGGATGTAGCCGTTGAGCAGTGCCTGCACGCCGGCGCGAATCTGTGGCAGGAGTTGCGGCTGCGCCATCACGCCGCCGCCCAGGATGATGCGCTGCGGCGAGAGGGTGCAGATGTAGGCGGTGAGGGCCAGCGCGATGTAATGGGCCTCCAACGCCCAGGCCGGATGCTCGGCGGGGAGGGTCTCGGCGCGCGCGCCCCAACGCTTCTCCAGCGCCGGGCCGGAGGCCAGCCCCTCGAAGCAATCACCGTGGAAGGGACAGACCCCGGGGAAGGGGTCGCGTTGCGGGTCGCGCGGGAGGCGGATGTGGCCCATCTCCGGGTGCAGCAGGCCGTGCACCAGCCGCCCGCCGACCATCGCCCCGCCGCCGATGCCGGTGCCGATGGTCAGGTAGATGAACGTATCCAGCCCCTGCGCCGCGCCCCAGCGATGTTCGCCGAGCGCCGCGCCGTTCACGTCCGTATCGAAGCCGACGGGCACGCCGAGCGCGCGCCGGAGCGGCCCGGCCAGGTCGGTGTTAGCCCAGCCCGGTTTGGGCGTGGAGGTGATGTAGCCCCAGGTCGGCGAGCGCGGGTTGAGGTCAACCGGCCCGAAGGAGGCGATGCCGAGGGCGGCGAGCCGGCCGCGATACGGCTGAAAGAACTCGATGACCTGCCGGATGGTCTCGTCCGGCGTGGTGGTGGGGAAGCGAGCCTCGGCGCGCAGGTCGTCCGGCCCCGCGCCGACCGCACAGACGAACTTGGTGCCGCCTGCTTCCACGCCGCCGAAGAGCTGGGTCGAGATGTGCACCATGTATAATCACTTCCGAATTAGGAGATCACAGCTCTACTGAAAAAGCTTTTATCTGAACCGCTAAGACGCTAAGAACGCTAAGGAAAACAGGGGCGAACCCTTTGCACTCTTCGCCGCGTTCTTTGCGGCTTCGTGGTGAGAACGTAGTTTTTGCAGTGGAGTCGATCATAGTATGACCGAGATCGCGCTGAGCTTGCCCGATATGCTGGCAAATCGCCTGTTGCCGCTGAAGAAACAACTGCCTGAACTTCTGGCTCTGGTCACCAGCCAGGGCTTGACATTATCTGCGCAGGCCTACCGTGAAGTGCTTGAGTTCGTTGCGGCGCGTCCCACGCCGCAGCAAATAACAAGGTTTCGTTTGTCGCCGCCGCTCCAGGAGAGTATCTCCCAGCTTCAGTCCCGGCGCAACGACGGCGACCTGAGTGAATTTGAAGCTGCCGAATTGGAACGGCTGTTGCACGTCGAGCACCTCGTGCGCGCGCTCAAGGCTCAGGCGCGCGAAGAACTCTTGCAGTCATGAGCGAAACGCTTCCGGCTGCTTTACTGCGACTGCTCGTGCTACAGCTAATTTGTTGAAGCTCGATGAGCAGCAGCGTATTGAAGAGCGCCTGGCTCTTCTGAAGCTTGGTCTGTATCCCTGATTTCGCCGATCGCATACTCCAACCATAGATAACTATACGCCGGCAGCGTCAGCGTCCGGTCATGCAGGGTGGGCGTGCCGGCGGCCTGGCTGGTCGGGACGACGGTGCATGGCGCGGCTTCAGGCAAGATCAGCGTCTGCGTCTCCGCCGAGAGGTTGTGCACCGCATCCAGCCGTCTGCCGGCTGCGGTGTGGCGGAAGGTGAGCGAGGTGGGTTGAGCACTAAGTCGGTGATGACCTTCAGTCCGCGGGCGTACGCTTCCTGCAAAAGGGTCTTGAAGTCGTCCGGCGTGCCGTAGTCCGGGTGGATGCCGAAGTGGTCGGCGATGTCATAACCGTCATCGCACAGCGGCGAGGGGTACATTGGCAGCAGCTACAGGCAATCCATGCCTAGGGGCAGAGCACACAGAGCGCGCAGAGACCGCTCCATGAAGAACTCTGTGCTCTTGGCGGTTCATTTGAGGTGCAGGGTCATCTGTCAAAATTGCACGCGGCGAGGAGTCTTTACGACCATCTCAGGCCGTTACAATCTGCACGCCCATTGCATCCAATACAAACTGAATGGGATTGATGATGGTCGTGGAGGCCGAGCCGGCGAAGAGCAGGCCGACGACGCGCTTCTGCATATCCAACACTGCCGAGCCGGAGTCGCCGCCCTGGCTCATCGCGCCGGCCAGCAGCTGCCCGGTGAACGTGGCAATCGGCCCACCGTAGTTCACGTTCACCGTCACATCAATCTGCTGGATGTTGCCGGTGGTGTAGCCGGTGGTGCGTCCGGACTTCTGAATCGCAGTGCCCAGGGTGGCCGCGCCCGCCCCTGCCGGCACGCCGATGTTGAGGATGTCGGCGGTTACCAGGTCGGGTGAAGTGGGACGGCACAGGGCGCAGTCCACCTTGTTATTGCCCGGCGCGTTCTGCACCTTTACCTTCGGCTTTGGCAGGATAATCGAAAGCGGCGAACAACCGTTGCCCGGCCCCGGCGCGCCGGTGAAGTAAATCGGAACGAACTCCGCCAGCGTGCCGATTTGGTCGGCGCTGGTGCCGCCGTCGGCGCGGCCCGGCTGCCAGATCGGGTCGCCGATTTGCGCATTGTTGCTGTTTGCGATGACATGGTTGTTACTAAGGATGAACCGCTCGCCGCCCTTGCTCACCAGGCAGCCGAACGTGCCCGCCGTAACCTGATAATGGCCGAGGCTGACGCCGGGGCGCGCAGGCCGCATCTTCTCGCGCGGGTTCTGGAAGGCGACAATCTCGCCGGTCTCGATGACGTCGGTGCGGATGCCTTCCACAGTCTTCGGCACGAGGTCGGCAGCGCTCAATTCCGCTTCGGGCACCTTGCGCCGCACCGAGACAATCACGGCCAGCTCATCCGTGACCACCCCGCCCGTCACTTTGTAGCCGACGCCGACCGCGACCACATTGGACTTTCCGGTGAGATCGGCTTCGCTGGCGCGCTTGGCCTGACGCACACTTTCGAGAATTGCGGACATGATGGGTTCCTCCAGGTTTAGGGAGCAATGGCGGATGAGGCTTTGTTTTGCGGCGTATCAAGTGTCATATACCACGTGTCATGTGTCACGTATTGCATGTTGCGTATTGCATGGTGTGCACGCAAAACCTGTCAGCCGCACCCTGAGCGGACGCTGAGCGAAGCGAAGCGGCAGTCGAAGGGGCGGCACGTTCCCTGGCAACCTTTGCGTGCACACTATTGCATGTTGCGTGTTGCATATTACGCCGGCTTTCGGTGTTACAGGGCGGCGATTTCGCCTGTCTCCACCACATCCACCGGCACGCCGTCCAACATGGTGGGGATCAGGTCGCGGCAGTCGAGTTGTGCGGCAGGCATCTTCTTCCTGACCGAGACGATGATGCAGATTTCGTCGGTGAACGCGCCGCCGCGCACGCGCCGGCCCACACCCACAGCCACGACGTTAGGAAGGCGCAGTAGGCTGGCTTCGTGACGGCGCTTTACGGCGATGGCGCGCTGGACAAGGTTTTCAGACATAGCTCGACCTTTCTGCCGGCGGCGTCCTCATAGTCATAGTACGCCCATTTACGATTAACGCGCAACGGGGAGTTTTTAGAGGAACTGATTCAAACTTTCCAAAAAGGCGATAATGCTGCATGATAGGTGAAAAACTCTACTGGAGTTCACCACCAAGAGCACCATCCCAACCCGTGTAACCGAAAAGCAATTCGAAGACCATATCCGTCCATAGATGTCCATCGCCGGGTTCGCTCTCTAAAACTAGCACCAAAGGTTAGTAACAGATGAACGGATGCGAGCGGATGTCTGTCAACGGATGCATTAACGGATGAACGGATTGAAACGGATAGGCCTGGTCATGTGCCTGCGCCGGTGTAGTGGCATGGGCAGCGGATGCGAGCGGATGTCTGTCAACGGATACATTAACGGATGAACGGATTGAAACGGATAAGGCTGGTCATGTGCCTGCGCCGGTCTAGCGGCGAGGGCAGCGGATGCAAGCGGATGTCTGCCAACGGATGCATTAACGGATGAACGGATTGAAACGGATAGGGCTGGTCATGCGCTGCGCCGGTCGGGTGGCATGGGCAGCGGATGCAAGCGGATGTCTGTCAACGGATACATTAACGGATGAACGGATTGAAACGGATAAGGC
>JANWXR010000320.1 GCA_025057205.1 Anaerolineales bacterium
ATGAAGCACGGGCCGATTGCGCTGATTGACCGCGAGATGCCGGTGGTCTGCCTGACGTTGAAAGATGCGGTCTGGGACAAGATGCTCTCGCAGGTGGAGCAGGCGCGGGCGCGCGGCGGGCAGGTCATCGCCGTAGCGACCGACGGCGACGAACTGATTGAGAGCAAGGCCGACCATGTGCTCTGGCTGCCGGAGACGCCGCCGCTGCTTGCGCCCGTCGTCAGCGTTATCCCGCTGCAGCTGCTGGCCTACCACATCGCCGTGCGCCGCGGCACCGACGTGGACCAGCCGCGCAACCTGGCCAAGAGCGTGACGGTGGAGTGACTCCATTCCGCATCGAATTACGCGCAGCAGTGCAACCTCGGATTGAAGATTCGCACAATTCGCGCAATTCGCTGCAAGACGTAGACCAGCCGCACAACGCGGCCACATGAACCGCGAAGGCGCGAAGAGCGCAAAGGCTTCGCCCCTGTTTTCCTTCGCGTTCTTGGCATCTTCGCGGTTCCAAGGGGCCGGCACCTATCCGCACCAAGCACAGCCAATAGGCCAACAATTGTTGTTGACCAGCCGGTTAGAATGGGAGGTAGCGGCGAAGCAGCCGCCGTTCAGGGACGTGCCGGCGGTTACGCCTTCTTTCGGCGGATAAGAAGCGGAAATGCGAATGGCCTGCTTTTCGCAGAGAAAATCTGTGACTATCTGCGAAATCTGTGGATTGTTCAACGGTTGGAAGCCATTGCCTGAGCGATGACGTTTCGGCCGATTTGCCTATTGCCACGCGGCCGGAATGGGAATACCCTGTAGGGCATCACCGGATGCCGGCAGCTTCATAGAAACAAGGGAGTAGAAGCCATGCGCGCTCACAAGGCCAGCCTGCTCAACTTCATGCTTATATTTGCGCTGCTGCTGCCCGGGGCAGTGCCGCAGGCCCAGGCGGGGCCGCCGGCACTGCCTCCTGCAACCACCTGATAGAGGCTCTGGATGGCGGCCGGCGCCACGCCGTCGGCG
>JANWXR010000321.1 GCA_025057205.1 Anaerolineales bacterium
CGCGCCTCGCGCTCGCGATGCAGGAGGATTTCGGACAGGCGCCCAATCGCGGAGTCCAGCAGCCGGTTTGCCTGGTCGCGGCTGAGCTTGAGGCTGTTGGCCAGGGCGCGGGTCTTGAGTTTGTCGAGGTAATGGCTGCGCAGGGCGGCGGCTTCGGGGGCGTTGATGAGCTCCAATGTTTCGATGCCGGACAGGAGGACGTTGTTGGTCGCCAGCCGCAGGGCTGAGGGGCTGCCGGCGGCCTGTGCCAGGGCCTGGCGCTGCTCGTGCACCAGCAGCAGGCCCTCCATCAGGCTGTCCGGAGTGCCGCCGGGGGTATGCCAGGCGCGCAGCGCGGCTCTGATCAGCTGTTTCATCCGCCCTATGTCCAGGTCGGGTTGCACGAACATTGCGGTTCGCTCTCGGACTGCGAGGGGTGGTGAGACACACTGCGACTATAGCACAGGCGCTTCACAAATCCAAAGCCGGGGTTGGACTGGGTGCATTTCTATTTTTTGGCCGAGCCGCACCCTGAGCGGAGGCCCGCTGCTTTTGCGGGCCGTAGTCGAAGGGGCGGCCAATAATCTGAAACGCACCCGTTGGACTCTGGCCGGGGCCGGGGAGCGCACAAAATCGCACAAACTGGGTGCGCCGCCGGGGCGCATTGGTGCTACAGTGAGTGCGGTGGCTGAGGGGGAAAGGCGCATGCCGGGCGCTGTTGCGACTGTGGGTCTGTCAGCGAAGGGGCGGTGTGCGCCCGCCACCTCGACGATTTCATGTTCATGGAAACAACGGCGGCCTATCTTGATGGCTCAATACAAAACCGCATCACCGCCGCCGGTGGTGATTCTCATCGCGCCCGGCTACGACGAGTTGGCCGTGGCGACGTGTGTCAACGAGCTGCGCCAGGCGGGGCTGGCCGTCTCCCTGGTCGGCACGGTTGCGGGTTTGATCTCCAGCGCTCACGGGATGGCCCTCCGGCCTGATATGCTGATTGACCGCCATATGATGGCTCCGCTGCCTCG
>JANWXR010000322.1 GCA_025057205.1 Anaerolineales bacterium
CGTGCGGCCATCCACGAAACGGTGCGGCGCGCCGCGCAGCAGCGCGTGGAAGACCGCCGGCGTTTCATCGAAACCGGGGTTTGTGCCCGTGCTGACTACGATGACATCGGGCGCGCCGCGGACGGAGCCGGCCACGTGCAGCAGCAGACCGAGCGGTGTGCCGAAGCCGCCCGGCGTGGCGCGTGCGCCGACGAAACTCAACAGCGCAGCAAAGGCCCAGACCTGCGCCGCCGCGATGGCTGCGGGAATGAGCCAGACCAGAACCCGCACGGGCCGCCCCTCAAAGCGCGCCAGTAGCGCATCCAGCGCAATGCCGGCCAGCAGGTACGGCGCAGGGAAGAGCAGGATGAAGTAGTGCGGGAAGACCGGGACGAGGCCGGGGAGGAAGGCGAGGAGGGGGAGGAGGAGCCAGAGGAAGAGGATGAGGGAAGTGTGGTGCGTATTCCGTATTGCGTATTGCGTATTGCGTATTGCGTGGTGGCTCTCGGACTGGAACTGGCTGCGGAGGGCAAGTAAGGCGCCGGCGATGGTGAGCGCGCCGCCCAGCCAGAACAGCGCCGTGAAGTCGGGGACGCTGGCCAGATAATCGCGAAACGCCTGCGGCCCGGCGAGCGAGTGGATGTCCGTGCCCATCGCCACCAGCGCGGCCAGCTCCGGCGCCTGCATGTTCAGCCGTGCCTGAGGAATTTGCATTTGCCCGCTGATGCCGTTGCTCGTTTGCGAGAGAAGATAGGCGACGAACGGGAGTGCCGGCAACAACGCCAGCGCCGCGCCCGCGCCGAGGCTATGCCGGTCCACGTTGCGGCGGAAGATGAGGAGCAGTAAAGCGGTGAGCGGAACGAAGACCAGACCGGAGTAGTGCAGTTGCGCGACGATGGTCAGCAGCCCGAAGTGCACGATCAGCCAGCGGCGTCTGCCCTCGATAAACGCGAGCAGTGCAGAGAAGATGTAGCCAACTACAAACAGCGGCAGCAAATTCTGCGCCCAGATTTTGCGCGAGTAG
>JANWXR010000323.1 GCA_025057205.1 Anaerolineales bacterium
TTGCCAACGGATGTTCAACGGACGAGCGGATGGGAACGGATAGAGCTCTTGGAGTTCCATCCGTTTTATCCGTTCATCCGTTCTCGTATCCGTTGACGGTTATCGTTTTGCCAACGGATGTTCAACGGATGAGCGGATGGGAACGGATAGGCCGCTTGGGGTTCCATCCGTTTTATCCGTTCATTCGTTCTCGTATCCGTTGACAGTCATCCTTTTGTCAACGGATGAGCGGATGGGAACGGATAGAGCGCTTGGAGTTCCATCCGTTTTATCCGTTCATTCGTTCTCGTATCCGTTGACAGTCATCCTTTTGTCAACGGACGAGCGGATGGGAACGGATAGAGCGCTTGGAGTTCCATCCGTTTTATCCGTTCATCCGTTCTCGTATCCGTTGACAGTCATCCTTTTGTCAACGGACGAGCGGATGGGAACGGATAGAGCGCTTGGAGTTCCATCCGTTTTATCCGTTCATTCGTTCTTGTATCCGTTGGCGGTTATCGTTTTGTCAACGGATGTTCAACGGATGAGCGGATGGGAACGGATAGAGCGCTTGGGGTTCCATCCGTTTTATCCGTTCATCCGTTCTCGTATCCGTTGACGGTTATCGTTTTGCCAACGGATGTTCAACGGATGAGCGGATAGGAACGGATAGAGCGCTTGGAGTTCCATCCGTTTTATCTGTTCATTCGTTCTTGTATCCGTTGACAGTCATCCTTTTGTCAACGGATGAGCGGATGGGAACGGATAGGCCGCTTGGGGTTCCATCCGTTTTATCCGTTCATCCGTTCTCGTATCCGTTGACAGCCATCCTTTTGTCAACGGATGAGCGGATGGGAACGGATAGGCCACTTGGGGTTCCATCCGTTCTCGTATCCGTTGACGGGCATCGTTTTGCCAACGGATGTTCAGCGGATGAGCGGATGGGAACGGATAGGCCACTTGGGGTTCCATCCGTTCTCGTATCCGTTGACGGGCATCGTTTTGCCAACGGATGTTCAGCGGA
>JANWXR010000324.1 GCA_025057205.1 Anaerolineales bacterium
CAGCCGCAGGTTATCAGGGGCGTCTGAGCATCCTGGGAATTTTCGATACGATTTTTGCAACGGAACTGCCGGCAGTGGTGCACCCACAATGTTCAGTGGCACTGCGCATACACGCTTTTGCAAAGTTGAGGGAAGGAAAGCACAGCTTGACCCTGCATCGTAGATAATGACGGCAATATGATAATCCCGCCGCTGAGGGGTGAATTTTTGGTATCCAGTTAGCGGGAAATGAGCAAATTCGCTCAGCGTCCGCTCAGGGTGCGGCTGACATGTTTTGCGTGTAAACGAATACCGAGGAGGGGTGTGGCCCTGACTTTCAGATTTGCGCCAAAAAACGAACCCAGGCTATACGCGGCCACGATAACGGTTGACCCGAACGTGCGTGGAGGTGTGCCGTGCATTGGCGGCGGGCGATGGCTGATGATTGTGCCGTTGACCATTACTCTAGCTGCGAGCCGATTTCCTTTCACCCTGCTCCTACCCCCGCCACTCCGTCCGCGGCCGGCGCTCGCGAATCTCGGCACGGCGCTGGGCGATGAAGGCCTCAAGCTCCTCGCGCACCGCCGGGTCGAGCGGAGGCGGCTCGTACTCGCGCAGCATCTTCTTGTAAAGCGCGTTGGCACGCCGGTAGGCGTCCACACTGCCCTCCGCCTCCCACTTCTCGTAGTTGTCCATGCTGAAGACCTTGTGCGCGTAAAAGGCCGTGTCGTAGTGACGCATGGTATGGGTCGCGCCCAGAAAGTGGCCGCCCGGCGGAATCTCGGCGTAGGCCTCCCAGGCGAAGTCGTCGTCGCTCAGCCCCACCCCGTTCACCAGCCGCGCCATCATCGCGCACATCTCCAAATCCAGCACGAACTTCTCGTAGCCGGCAATCAGCCCGCCCTCCAGCCAACCCGCCGCGTGCAGCACGAAGTTGACGTTGGCCTGCACCGCCGCCAGGATGGTCGCCGCCGATTCGTAGCCGGCCTGCGCATCGGGGATGCGGCTGGCGGTGAA
>JANWXR010000325.1 GCA_025057205.1 Anaerolineales bacterium
GAGCTCGCGGCAGAGGGCGAAGGCCTCCGGCTCGATGAATTTGGGGCCGATGGCGGCGAGGTCCGGGACGCGGCCATTCAATGCCTGTAACGCCCCGCCAGGCTGAGCGCATGGCACAACGGCCGGATGCCGGCCTTGAACAGGCAGCTCTCCAACCCCTCCCGGAAGAAGTGAGAGGGGGTCTATGGTGATGGCAGTTGCAGGAGTGCTCAACTCAAACCTCCGTCGCTGTCGCTCCGAGAGTGAAACGCTTGCCTATCCAGGGCCCCCGCCGCGATTGACCTTACCAGACCATACGCAGCAACGTCAACCGGACACCCAACGAGGGTGCATCCCAAATAATCGGCCGCTCCTTCGACGTGCTTCGCGACTGCGAAGCCAAGGCCCGTGGAAACTGCGGGCCTTGGCTTAGGATGCGGACCCAGCCAAAAGAGTAACTGCTCAGGCCATGACTCCCGGCTGTTGAAAAGAATCCACAGATGTCACAGATGGCCACAGATTTTCTGTACGAAAAGCTGCTCAATCTGCGGATAAATCAGCACGCCTGAGCAGTTACCATGTTCCATTCGTGTCCCATTCGCACCCATTCGTGCTCATTCGTGTTTTCGGCCACGAATGGACGCGAATGGACGCGAATGTTTCATGTTCATTTGTGTTCATTCGTATCCATTCGTGCTCCTTCGTGTTTTCAGCCATGAACGGACGCGAATGGACGCGAATGTTTCGTGCTCACTCATGTTCCATTCGTGTCCCATTCATATCCATTCGTGCTCCTTCGTGTTCCCTTCGTGTGCCTTCGTGGACTCAAAGCCTTTGCGCGAGATACCCGCCAAACTCCAGAAATCCACGCCGCACCGAAACGGAGTAAAATGCAGGTGAGGCACACTCTATCTCAAACCCTTCCTTTTCAGGAGACTTCGCCTATGGCTACTTCGAAAACCCGGAAACCGGGCAAACCGGCAAAGAAAACGGCACGCGCCAAAGCCGCCAACGG
>JANWXR010000326.1 GCA_025057205.1 Anaerolineales bacterium
GGGGATGATGGCGCTAATGAACGCCGACCCGCGCCGGTTGCCGACTGTGGTCGCGGCCTTCGGCTATTGCGCCAGCCCGCTGCCGACCCTGGCGCTCGGCGGCTGGCCGCCCGGCGTCATCGCGCCGCTGCCTTCGGCCACGCCGCTGCTCCTGCTCGGCGCGACCGAAGATGGCATCGGCGACTTGCACAACCGCAGCGCGGGCCTCGGCTCGCAGTCCGGCGCAGAGACGATTGTCGCGACCTTCCGGCAGGCCGTGAGCGGTGGGCGCGGCGATGCCTATCTTGTCGTGCTACAGGGCGCGAATCATCACACCATCTGCCATCCGCGCGACGATACGCTGGGCCGCACCTTCGCCGACTCGCCGGCCACCCGCGACGAGCACGCCCTGCGCGCGTTGCTGGCCTCGCTCATCGGCTCATTCATCGCAGAGTATGTGCTCGGGCGGGCGGACGGGTTGCAGCAGGCCTTGCGGTCGGAGTTGGTTGCGTTGTGTGAGTGCAAGTGAGGAGAGTAGAGAGTAGAGAGTAGAAAGTAGAAAGTGGAGAGTGGAAGATGACTACACCGTCCCAATCCGTTCAAATCCCTCCGCTGACCGATTACATTGACGGCGAGTTCTCTACGCCCGAAGTCGAGCTGGGTGTATGGCTGGAGAACCCGAACACCGGCGAGCGCGCCCAGCAGCAACGCGCCACGAGCGACGCACAGCTCGAACGGGCGCTGGCCGCCGCGCAGCGCGTGCACGACTCCGGCATCTGGGAAAAGATGCCGATTGACGAGCGCGTGGGCTATCTGGCCGCGATGTCCGCCGAGCTGGAAAAGCGCAAGGCCCGCATCGCCGAGCTGGAAGCGTTCACCACCGGCGTCATCCACCGCCTCACGACGATGTTCGGCGTCATCACCACCGGCGCGTGGCACCTGGCCGCCCAACAACTGCAGAGCGGCTGGACGCTCTCGACGCTGCCCGGCCCGAACAATCACACCGTCG
>JANWXR010000327.1 GCA_025057205.1 Anaerolineales bacterium
TACTTGCGGGCATGGACACAAACGCGCCCCGGCACTTGGCTCCGGGGCAACGTGCCGGAATTATATGCCGGAGGTGGAGGCGCGTCAACGGCTAACCGGAGCGGGTTGGCGCTTGATCAAAAACAGGGGCAGACTCACCGCTGAACGATATTGTTCGGGGTTTGCAGAACAAGCTTTCGGGAAGGGCGAGCACTATCTCCGCGCCGAGCTTTTTGCCCATCACGCAAACCGGCTTCTGCCCTTCCCGGCCACTACCCATCATCCAAGTCGCAGAGAACGCTGAGACAATCGCAAATTCGCGTGCTCCGGGCCTCGGCGGTATAAAAACTCTGCGGTGACTCCACCGCAAAAACTACGTTCTCGCCATAAAGCCGCGAAGAGCGCGACGAAGAGCACACAGCATTCGCCCTCGTTTTCCTTCGCGTTCTTGGCGTCTTCGCGGTTCAGGTAGGCTTTTTTCAGTAGAACCTTTGCGTAGTTCAGTAACCGTCTTAGGCAGTGAGGATCAGGCGGGTGCGGTGGAAGCGTGCTCCGACGGCGCCGATGCCGAGCGCTTCCACCACTTCTTCGGGCCGGCCGGTAGCGCCCTCACGCGCCGCCAGTCGCAGGCGCAGAGTCCGCGCGTCGCCGGTGTGTTCCGCGCTTTCGATGAGCGAGCGCAGGTCGTAGGCCTTGCCGCGCCGCACACGCGGTATCTCGGTTCGTGCTAGGAGGGCGGCCAGGCGCGTGTCCAATTCTTCCGCCGTCCAATTGGTGCCAAGGGTAACGAGGTATTCGGCCGAACGCACCTGCGTTTGCAGCGCCGGCTCCGACAGCGGCACTTCGGTGATGGAGAGTAACTTCAAGCCGGGGGGGAGCGCTGCCTCCAATGCGGCACGCACAGCCTCGGGTTCCTGCGGCGTCTCTAGCCAGACGTCGGCGATCTCGCACTCGCTGGTAAAGCCGAGCGGCAGGGCGGCAGCGAGCTGCAGGCGTGGTTGCGG
>JANWXR010000328.1 GCA_025057205.1 Anaerolineales bacterium
ACCTGGTGTACATTGACTTCGACGGTGAGACCTATCGCCAGACCAATGTAACATTCAAGGGCCGGCCGCTGCACGTGCGCAGCTTCGCCGGGAAGCTGATTGACGGCGTACTGGTCTTCAACAAACTGGGGCCGGACGCGCCGGAACACATCGGCGTCTCAGGCGGGCCGGGCATCCTGTTCTTCTGCCCGCGCGCGGTGGACGAGGCCTGGCAGCGTTACTCCGAGCCGGACTGCATCCGCCTGCTCGGCCTGGGCCAGCGCACGCGCACAACGATCTTGTACCGCAACGGCGTCGCCGTTCGCACCCTTACTGCCTACGGCGTGAAGATTGCGCCGCCGACCGACCGGCGCGTGCCATGGGACCCGCGCGGCGCGGACGGCCCGGTACATCCCCTGCCGGGGGAAACCCGGGTTTTCCAGCGCGCATGACCGAAACAGGCACCCGCCGGTGAAACATGTCAGCTTGCCCCCTGAGCAGACGCTGAGCGAAGTCGAAGCGGCAGTCGAAGGGGCGGCACGTTCCCTGACAACCTTTGCGTGCACACCCTCGCAGCAATCATCACACCTCATCATCATTCTGGAGTATACTTATCGTCAATAGCGCGCCATGTCATGAATGAGATTGCCCCCGACGGCGGTTTTGTGTCTGCTCCTCAACGCGATCTCGAACAGCATGAGCGCTTGCAGGCCCTCTACCATCTGGCGGTCGAGATTTCGGCGCTGCGTGACCTGCAATCCGTGTTGGATACGGCGCTGCGGCATTGCCTCAGCCTGACGGATTCGCAGTTCGGCTTCATTGGTCTGAACACCCCTGATGGCTCGGCGATGGATGTCGCCGCCATTCAGGGCTTTCACCCCGCGCCCGAATTCTACGCGCATTTTCGCCTCATTCCACTCCGCCCCAGCATTTTTGCGCGCGTCGTCCTCGAAAACCGCCCCGTGCGCTCGGTGGATGCAGCGACCGATCCCATGCGTGTGG
>JANWXR010000329.1 GCA_025057205.1 Anaerolineales bacterium
CGGTGGTGTGGTGGGTGGGTTTCCTTACGCTCACCATCGCCGGCGAACGGCTGGAGTTGGGCCGCCTGCTCCGGCCCAGCCGCAGTGTGCGATTGAGCTTCCGGTTCGCGGTGGGCGTTTTCCTTGCCGGCGCGGCGCTCTCGCCGGTGAGCCTCGAAGCGGGCTGGCGTGTTGCCGGCGCGGGACTGCTCCTGCTCGGCCTGTGGCTGGCGTGGAACGACATCGCGCGATTCACCGTACGCCAGGCCGGGTTGACGCGCTACATCGCCGTCTGCCTGCTGGCGGGCTACGTCTGGCTGATGGCGGGCGGCGGGCTGTGGCTCGGCTTTGGAGCGCAGCCCGCGAGCCGCCTGCTGTACGATGCCATGCTGCACAGCCTGCTGCTGGGGTTCGTCTTCTCAATGATCTTCGGCCATGCGCCCATCATCTTCCCCGGCCTGCTGGGCCGCAGCGTGGTGTACGCTCCCGTCTTCTATGCGCCCCTGCTCGTCCTGCACGCAGCGTTACTCGTCCGCGTGGCGGGCGACCTGTTCGGCGATCGGGGGCTGCACATGTGGGGCGGATTGTTCAACGTCCTCGCCATCCCCCTATTCCTTGTACTGTTGATCGGAACGCTGCTTCGCAGTCGGCGCATGTCGCAGTCGTAGAAACCTTACCGGCAATCTCAATCATCAGTCTTCAGTCATCAGTCTTCAAGCGGCAGTCGAAGGACGCCTGCCGCTCCCCTAAGCCGAAGGGTTAGGGTGCGGCGGACAGGTTTTGCGTGCACACCCCTCATTGCGAGGGTTGTTTACTCGCGTCGAGACTTCCTACACCGTCATCGCTTCTGTCGCAAACGGCTTGAGCTACGCCTGTATTTTGGTGGCGGATTTGTCAGCCGCCGGGCAGCCACTTCGTCCGTGCGTGCCCGCAGAACTGGCGGATCAATGAGCATTGTCTATGCCTCAGAAAGTCATGCGTATGTTACTGTTCTCAGGCTA
>JANWXR010000032.1 GCA_025057205.1 Anaerolineales bacterium
TCTCCAATAAACGGAGCAAACGGGTGCGTTCGGACAAGGTTCGGTCTCCAAACCGGTCGCCATCGTCGCGCTTCAGCCGGCGATAGAAAGCGCGAAACGAACCGCCTTTCAGTGCAAACAAAATGCCGATGGTCACCCATTCACTTGGATACAATTTGGCCTGAGGATGTCGCGGCAGTTTGGGCAGACGGTCATCCACAAGACAGAAAATGTGTAGGATAATATCGCCGGTAGTCATGGGGTACCTCCTTGATTGGGTTTACAACCTCGAGGATACCCCATGACTCCAAATCAAACTAGCACCATTGGTTAGTAAAAACCTTTTGGGCTATTTGGGGCTGCGGTGAAACACGAATGGGCACGATGAACACGAATGGACACGAATGGGTACGAATGAACACGAATGAGAAGCACGGTGTTCTCGCTGCTACATGTTTGATGCCCGGCGGCGATTAGAGCGAATTCCTAATTGATTTACGGCTCCACAGTAGAAACTCACTGAAAATAGCACGAATTTTGCACGCTTTGCCGTAAATCAAGATGGAAATCGCTCTAGGGCGATCAGGTTAACGTCCTCGTTGGTGAAGCCCGCCAGCCGATGTCTTTGCGATACTGCATGCCTTCGAAGCTTATAGTTTCCACAGCATTGTAAGCGTTGTGCAAAGCGGCGCGCAGGTCTGTGCCCCAGCCGGTGACGCCGAGCACGCGCCCGCCCGCGGTCACAATCGTCTCGCCGCTCCGCGCCGTGCCGGCGTGAAAGATATAGGCGTCCTCCAGCGGCTGACCAAGGCCGCTGATGGGGCGGCCTTTGGGATAATTGCCCGGATAGCCCTCCGAGGCCAGCACCACGCAGGCCGCCGCCCCGCGTTTCCAGAGGATTTCCTGCGTTGCCAGTTTTCCTTCGACGCATGCCAGCGCAATTTCCAGCAGGTCGCTCTCCAACAGCGGCAGGATGACCTGCGCCTCCGGGTCGCCGAAGCGGCAGTTGAACTCGAGGGTGCGCGGCCCGTCCTTCGTCAGCATCAGGCCGGCGTACAGCACGCCGACGAAGGGGCGGCCCTCGTTGCGCAGGCCGTCCACCGCCGGTTGTAGGATGGTGCGCGTCACTTCCTCGAGGAGCGAGGGTGTGGCGATCGGGGCGGGAGCATACGCGCCCATCCCGCCGGTGTTCGGCCCACGGTCGCCGTCGAGCAGGCGCTTGTGGTCTTGCGCCGGCGGCATCACGCGCACGGTCACGCCGTCGGTGAAGGCGAGCACGGAGACCTCTTCTCCCTCTAATCGTTCTTCGATCACGACTTCATCACCCGCCGCGCCAAATTCGCGCTCGAGCATGATTTGCCGCAGCGCGGCCTCGGCCTCGTCCGCGCAGTCCGGGACGATGACGCCCTTGCCCGCCGCCAGCCCGGAGGCTTTGATGACGACCGGGTACGTCACGGCAAGCAAGTGACCGATAGCCTGATAAAAGTCGGTGAACACTGCGTAGCGTGCCGTGGGGATGTGATGGCGCACCATGAAGGCCTTGGCGAAGGCTTTGCTGGCTTCGATCTGCGCGGCGGCCTGCGAGGGGCCGAAGACGCGCACACCGGCGGCGCGCAGCGCATCGGCCAGGCCGGCGGCCAGCGGCGCTTCTGGGCCGATGATGGTCAAGTCAATGTGCTGTTCCCGCGCGAATGCAACGAGGGCGGCTGTGTCTTCAGCCGGGATTGTGACGTTACGGATTGTTGATTGCTGATTGCTGATTGCCGTTCCGGCGTTGCCCGGCGCGACGTAGAGCGTGGTCAGGCGCGGGGACTGGGCGAGCTTCCAGGCGAGGGCGTGTTCGCGACCGCCGCTGCCGACGAGGAGGACGTTCATAGTGAACTTTTCATGGAAATGACCAAAGTGGTAGGGCGGACACTCACCTGCTCATCGAATTGTCCCTTCCTTTACACAATGGCTTTCTCAAAGCCTGTCTTCGTATGAGCAGTGTCCACTTTCAGCGGATAGATGCCGGTGAAGCAGGCGTTGCAATAGCCGGAGGTGCGGCCTAGGGCGCGCATCATGCCGGCCAGCGAGAGGAAGTGCAAGCTGTCGCACTTGATGTGATCGCGCATCTCCTCCAGCGTCATCCGGTGGGCAATTAGGTCGGCGTAGGTTCCCATATCTATGCCCATGAAACACGGGTGGGCGATGGGTGGGCAGGTGATGCGCAGATGTACCTCGCGCGCACCGGCATCGCGCAGCAACTGTACCAGCGGGCCGGCGGTGTTGCCGCGCACGATGCTGTCGTCAATCATCACCACCCGCTGGCCGCGTAGGTTCTCTTCCAGCGCCAGGAACTTAAGCGCCACACCTTGTTTGCGCAGCGAGTCGGTGGGCTGGATGAAGGTACGGCCAATATAACGATTCTTGATGAAGCCGTCGTTGTGTGGCAGGCCGCTGACGCGGGCGTAACCGATGGCTGCCGGCGTGCTTGAGTCCGGCACGGGGATGACCACGTCGGCGTCTGCCGGTGCTTCGCGCGCCAGCTCCTCGCCCAGCCGCACGCGCACCTGATGCGTGCTCAGCCCGTCCCAGAAGCTATCGGGCCGCGAGAAGTAGATGTGCTCAAAGGTGCAGCGCGCCAGCTCCGGCTGTGGCGGGAGGGCCTGGCGCACGCGCAGGGCCGAGTTGCTCAGGGCGATGATCTCGCCGGGCTTGACTTCGCGGATGGCAACGCAGCCGAGGGTGCGCAGCGCGCCGGTCTCCGAGGCCACGGCGTGCCCGCCGCTGGGCAGCTGGCCGATGCTCAGCGGGTGAAAGCCCCACGGGTCGCGCACCGCGTACACGCCGTCGCGCGTCAGCACGGTCAGGCAGTAGGCGCCCTGCCACTTCGGCATGGTGTTCTCCAACCGCTCGGCCCAGGTGTCGCCCTTTGCGCCGGCCAGCATCAGCGTCATCACTTCGCTGTCCGACGACGATTGCAGGCCGACGCCGCGCTGCAGCAGTTCGCGGCGCAGCTCGGCGGTGTTGACCAGGTTACCGTTGTGCGCCAGCGCCAGCGGGCCGTGCAGCGTCTCGATGAGGAAGGGCTGGGCGTTGCGCAGGTTCGATGAGCCGGTGGTGGAGTAGCGCGTGTGGCCGATGGCGAAGTGGCCGGCCAGCGGCGCCAGGTTCTGCGGCGTGAAGACCTGCGCTACCATCCCCACATCCTTGTGCAGGCGGATGGTTTGGCCGTCGGCCACGGCGATGCCCGCCGCCTCCTGCCCGCGATGTTGCAGCGCGTACAGCCCGAAGAAGGCCATGCGCGCCACATCTTCGTTGGGCGCGTAGATTCCGATGACGCCGCATTCGTGTTGAGGCTTGTCCATTTGGAATTTGAGATTGGAGATTTTGAGATTTGAGATTAGGTGGTTGTAGAAATCAACAATCAGCAATCACAAATCAGCAATCGGTCGAGCTTGTTCGAGTAAGTTATACAACGACTCGCGATCTTCTGCCTGTAACGTGATATGTCCAAGTTTGCGTCCGGGGCGTGGGGCTTTGCCGTAGAGGTGCAGATGTGCGCCGGGGAGGGCGAGCACGGCCTGCGCGTCGGGCAGCGCACCGATGAGGTTGAGCATGGCCGCAAGGCCGCGCATGGCCGTCGCGCCGAGCGGCCAGCCGAGCACCGCGCGCAGGTGGTTCTCGAACTGGCTGGTGGCCGCGCCCTCGATCGTCCAGTGGCCGGAGTTGTGCACGCGAGGGGCCATCTCGTTCGCCAGCAGCCGACCCTCTTGCACGAAGAACTCAATCGCCAGCACGCCGACGTAATCGAGAGCGGCGACGAGGCGGGAGGCGTAGTCGCAGGCGAGGGAGTGGAGATTGGAGATTGAAGATTGATGACTGAAGATTGATGATTGCGCGGGGGCGAGCGACAGCCGCAGGATGCCGTCGCGATGATGGTTCTCGACAAGCGGGTAGAACGCCGTCTCGCCCGTGCGCGAGCGGACGGCAAGCACCGAGACTTCGCGCTCGAACGGGATGAAGCCTTCGAGGATGAGCGGCACGCCGCCGAGCGCCTGCCATGCACTCTCCACGTCATTGGTCGTCCGCAGCACGCGCTGGCCCTTGCCGTCGTAGCCGAAGCGCCGCGTCTTGAGCACCGCAGGCAGGCCGATGGCACGCACCGCGTCGTCCAGTTGCTCGCGTGTGTCCACCGGCGCGAAGGGCGGGGTCGGGATGCCCAAATGGCGAAACAGCGTTTTCTCGGACAGCCGGTCCTGCGCAGCCTCCAACGCGGCGGGCGGCGGATAGACGGGCGCGAACCGGCTCAGGAAGCGCACGGCCTCGACCGGGACGTTCTCGAATTCATAGGTGAAGACATCAACACCCTGAGCAAAGCGGCGTAGCGCATCTTCGTCGGTGTAGTCGGCGACGAAGTGTTCGGCGAGCTGGCCGGCGGGCGCATCGGGCGCGGGATCGAAGAAACGGAAGCGCAGGCCGAGCGGGTAACCGGCGAGGGCTAACATGCGGCCAAGCTGGCCGGCGCCGAGGATACCGACGAGGGGCATCTGCTCAGTGGGGTGCATTTCGATTTTTTGGCCGGGCCGCATCCTGAGCGAAGGCCCGCAGTTTTCTGCGGGCCGCAGTCGAAGGAGCGGCCAACAATCTGGAGTGCATCCTGATCGGTGTGAATGGATGGCGGGGTGAAGTTCACCCTGTCACTCTTTCCGTGGGTCGGGATGGTCTAGCACTGCCTGCGTCTGCGCCGCCCGGTACGCGCGCAGCGCCTCGCGGAACTGCGGATGCTTGTTGGCCAGGATGGCCGTGGCGAGCAGCGCCGCGTTGACCGCGCCGGCGCGCCCGATGGCAAGTGTGCCCACCGGAACGCCCGCCGGCATCTGCACAATCGAAAGCAGCGAGTCGATCCCGTTGAGCGCCTTGCTTTCCACCGGCACGCCCAGCACCGGCAGGGTCGTTTTGGCCGCTGCCATGCCGGGCAGGTGCGCCGCGCCGCCCGCTCCGGCGATGATGACCTCCAGCCCGCGCGCCTCGGCGGCGCCCGCATACTCGAATAACAGGTCGGGCGTGCGGTGCGCCGAGACCACGCGCACTTCATACGGCACGCCGAGCTGTTCGAGCATGTGCGCGCAGTGCTGCATCGTCTCCCAATCGGATTTGGATCCCATGATGAGGCCGGCTAAGGGTTGCATTGTTGATTGTTGATTGCTGATCGGTGATTGATGATTGATGATTGATGATTGATGATTGATGATGGGGACCTCTTCCCTCAATCAGAAATCTAAAATCAGAAATCAGAAATAACTCCTGCCCGACGTAAATTCTCGATGAGCCTCGGCTCTGCCGGATACTCGCCCGGCTCGAAGGGCTGGCCGGTGAGCATCTCGTAGAGCGTGATGTAACGCTGGCCGGCTGCAATCCACAGCTCATCGGGCATCCTGGGCGGCTCGCCGTCACCGCGATAGCCGCGCGCTGCATAGGCCAGCCGCACGAACTCTTTATCAAAGTTCTCCGGCTCCTCGCCCGCCGCGAAACGCTGCTCGTAGCTTTCTGCCTTCCAGAAGCGCGACGAGTCCGGCGTGTGCACCTCGTCAATCAGTAGCACGCGGCCATCGGGCGCACGGCCGAACTCGTACTTCGTATCCACCAGGATGAGGCCCGCCGCCCGCGCCACGGCCTGCCCACGCGCAAACAGCGCTAGCGCCGCCGATAGCACCTCGTCCCAGGTCTGTGCATCCAGCAGGCCGCGCGCCACGACCTCGGCGCAACTCAGCCGTTCATCGTGTCCGGTCGGCCCGCCCTTTGTCGTCGGTGTGACGAGCGGTGCGGGCAGGGCCTGGTTCTTGCGCAGGCCCTCGGGCAGGCGGTAACCGTAAATCTCGCGCTCGCCGAGCGCGTAGCGCCGCCACAGCGCCGTGCCGGTGACGCCGGTGATGTAGCCGCGCACGATGACCTCGACCGGGAAGGGCGTGGCTTCGAGGACGATTGAGGCGTGAGGGTCCACGACGTCAATAAGATGATTGAAGACGGATAACTGAAGATTGCGGAACCACCACGCGCTGAGCTGGTTGAGCACTTGGCCCTTATATGGCACGCAGGCCAGCACCCGATCGAAGGCGGAGAGGCGGTCGGTGGTGACGACGAGCCGCCGCCCCTCGCCGAGCGAATACCACTCGCGCACCTTGCCTGCGCCTCGGCCCGGCAAAGGCAGATGAGTCTCCGCCAGCGCGAGGGGCAGGGCGGCGCGGAGGTGGTCGGCAGAGAGCATCGAGGGATAGAGAAGTAGAAAGTAGAGAGTGGCGAGTAGACTTTCTACTTTCTATTTTCTACTTTCCACTCTGCTCAACCACGCCCGCGTGCCTTCGGCCAGCAGGGTCGCGATGACGGCCTTGGTCGTGTCCACAGCGAGGAAGGGCGCGATGCCGAGCGCCCAGCCTTTTGACCAGTCACCGCCGAGGAAGATGAAGGTCAGCCAGCTTGCGCCCATGGCGTAGATGGCGGCGACGCCGACAAGGCCGGCGACGAAGCGCAGCAGCGCCCAGCGGCCAAAGCCGCGCTCGGCCAGCCAGCCCGCAGCGAACGCACCTGCCACAAAGCCGGCCAAGTAGCCCGCCGAGGGCCGTGTCCAGGCCAGCGTGCCCAGCCCGCCGGCATCCAGCGGCAGGCCTGCGGTGATGGCGACTAAGTAAACGAGTTGGCTCAACGCGCCATCCTTCGCGCCGAGCGTCAGCCCAGCCAGCAACACGGCCAGCACCTGCAGCGTGATCGGCACCGGCTCCAGCGGCAGGGTGATTCGCGCGCCGAGGGCGGTGAGCGCCGCAAAGCCGACGATGGCCAGCACGCGCACGATGGGTGAGTATGAAACGCGGGTTTTGAGATGAGTGGCAAGCATAAGTCCTCCGCGAATGAGTGAAGAGATGAAGGGATGACAAGTTGAAGAGAGTGACTTTGGAATGGGATGTCATCTGTTCATCCCATTACCCTTTCACATATCTGACTCCGTTTCGAAACAGCTCAAGCCCGAGGCCGCCGCGTTCGCCGCGTGTGAAGCGCGGATGTTGGTGGGCGAGAATGTGATTCTCCGGATGCGGCATCAGGCCGAGCACGTTGCCCTGCGGGTTGCATACGCCGGCGATATCGGCGATGGAGCCGTTGGGGTTGGCCGGGTACTGTTCGCCGGCAGGCGAACCGTCGGCGTTGGCGTAGATGAGCGCGATCTGATCATTAGCGTGCAGGTCGGCTAGCAGCGCTGCGTTCGCCAGCGTGAAGTTGCCCTCGCCGTGCGCCACCGGGCAGTAGAGGGGTTCGCGCAGGTTGCGCGTCCACAGGCATTTCATCGAGCGCGGCGTTAGCGTGACCCAGCGGCACTCGAAGCGGCCCGAGGCATTGAAGGTCAGCGTGGCGTACGGCGTGTTGTGCAGCGCGTTCAGGCCGGGCAGGAAGCCGGATTTGACCAGCGCCTGAAAGCCGTTGCAGATGCCGAGGACGGGTCGCCCGCTCTCGATGAAAGCGCGCACTTCCTCGGCGAAGTAGGTTTTGAGGTCGAGGCCCAGCAATCGCCCGGCCCCGAGCGCGTCGGCGTAAGAGAAGCCACCCGGAATGACCAACAACTGATAACGGAGGATTGAGGCGCGTCGTTCACGGAGCGCGTTGAGAGGGACGATCTCTGGCTGCGCGCCGGCCAGTTCCAGCGCGTGCGCCACGTCGTGGTCGCGGTTCGTTCCGGTGGCGTGAAGGATGAGGGCGCGGGGGGGCATGAAGGATTGCAGATTAAAGATTTGAGATTGGAGATTGCCAGGCCGTCAGCAGCTCAGTCGTGGTCAGTGAAATCAGTGTCTCAGTGGTCGTGGTAAGGGTGAGGCGGTCGCCGCCGGTGACCATCCCCAGACGCGCCAGCGGCAACCCGGCCAGCACCTGCTCGAACGCCGCGCAGTCGGAGGGGTGGACCTCCACCAACAGCCGCCCGTTGGATTCGCTGAAGAGCGCGGTGATTGGGTCGTCCGTCGCCAGCGTGAGCGCCATACCCAGCCGCCCACCGATGCACATCTCCGCCGCCGCCACCGCCAGTCCGCCCTCGCTCAGGTCGTGGCAGGCGCGCACCAGCCCGGCGCGCATGGCGGCGTGCAGGGCGCGATAGAGGCGGGGGGCGTAGGGAGGCAGGTCAGGCACGTGTTGTGTGTTGCGTATTGCGTGTTGCGTGTGGCGTCGCTTGTCGGTGGGCTGTGCGTCACGCACTATATCGAAATGGCTTCCACCGAATTCCGGCCGAGTCTCCCCCAGTAAGTACATCACATCGCCTGCCGCCTTCAAGTCCATTGTTACCGCTTGGCCCACGTCTTCGATGAGGCCGATGGCGGAGATGAGCAGCGTGCCGGGGATGGCGTGGCGCTGGCCGTCCGCGCCGAGGTATTCGTTGTTGAGCGAGTCCTTGCCGGAGATGAACGGCGCGCCGTAGTGCAGGGCGGCGTCGTGGCAGCCGCGCGCAGCCTCCACCAGCGCGCCGAGGGTCTCAGGCCGGTTCGGGTCGCCCCAGCAGAAGTTGTCGAGCAGGGCGATGCGCTCCGGGTCTGCGCCCACGGCCACGGCGTTGCGGATGGCCTCGTCCACCGCGCTCAGCGCCATGCGGTACGGGTCGAGTTTGCCGTATTGCGGATTGATGCCGTTGCTCAACACAATGCCGCGCATGCCTTTCGTTCCTGCCGGCTTGAGCACGCAGGCATCCGACGGGCCGTCGTTTTGCGCGCCGGTGAGCGGCTTGACCACCGTGCCGCCCTGCACCTCGTGGTCATAAACGCGGATCACGTCGGCTTTGCTGGCGATGTTGGGGTGGGCGAGGAGGGCGAGGAGGGTGGCGTTGAAAGTGGAAGGTGGAGAATGGAGATTGAAGACTGAAGATTGGGCAGAGGCTAATCTCCAATCTCTAATCTCTGCTTGTAACCGTCGCTGCGGTATCCCCTCGTGCAGAAACTCGTTGGCCAGGTCGAGCACGAGCGTGTCGCCGTAGCGCACCGTCAATCGCCCGGTTGCCGTGAAGGCGCCGATGTCGGTCAGCTCCACGTCGAAGAGCGCGCACAGGGCCTGCAGGCGGTCGAGGGAGTCCGGCGGCGCGGCCAGCACCATCCGCTCCTGCGCTTCACTCAGCCAGATCTCCCACGGGGCGAGGCCGGCATACTTCAATCGCACGCGGCTCAGGTCCACCTCCGCGCCGCACGCGCTCGCCATCTCTCCGACGGCGGACGAAAGGCCGCCCGCGCCGCAATCGGTGATGGCGTGGTACAGCCCTTCGTCGCGTGCGCGGGTGATGACCTCGATTAGGCCCTTCTCGGTGATCGGGTCGCCGATCTGCACCGAAGCGCCCGCCACCTCGCCGGTCTGCGCGTCCATCGTCATGCTGGAGAAGGTTGCGCCGCGCAGGCCGTCACGACCGGTGCGCCCGCCCAGCACGAGGATGCGGTCGCCGGGCCGCGGGCCGCGCGGATGCTTGCCCTTCGGCGCGAGGCCCACGCAGCCGCAGAAGACGAGCGGGTTGGCCGTGTAGCCCGGATCATAGAGGATGGCCCCGTTCACAGTGGGCAGGCCGATCTTGTTGCCGTAGTCCTCGATGCCGGCCACCACGCCGGAGCGCACGCGGCGCGGGTGCAGGACGCCTTCGGGCAGCGACTTCGGATCAATGTCCTGTGGGCCGAAGCAGAGCACATCGGTGGCAGCGATGGGTTTGGCGCTTACGCCGAGGATGTCGCGGATGACGCCGCCGACGCCGGTGTTCGCGCCGCCGAACGGCTCGATGGCCGAGGGGTGGTTGTGCGTCTCGACCTTGAAGCTGACCTCGTACTCGTCGTCGAACTCGATGATGCCGGCGTTGTCCACAAAGGCGGAGCGCACCCACGGCGCGGCGATCTTGTCGGTGGCGGCTTTGAGGTAGGTGCGGAGGAGGCTGTTGATCGGAGAGATTGGCGATTGGAGATTGGCGCTCAATCTCCAATCTCTAATCTCTATCATTGCCTTGAACGTCTTATGCACGCAATGTTCGCTCCACGTCTGCGCGATCATCTCGAACTCGACATCGGTCGGGTCGCGGCCTTCAGCGCGGAAGTAGCGCTGGATGGCCTGCATCTCGGCCAGGTCGAGCGCAGCGCGCCGTTCGCGCGAGAGGGCCAGCAGCTCATCGTCGTTCAGTTCGCGCAGGGCGATGGTCTCCACGCGCGCGTTGGCCGCGGCGGCCTCAGGGAAGTGCGGCGTGAGCGAGCCGAGGGCGTAGTGCTGGATGACGCCGTTCGCCAGCAGGCCGCGCGCCAGCGCATGCAGGTCGGCCTTGCGCAGCCTTTTCCCGCGGACGACGTAGCGTTGGCCGGTGGCCGCGCGCGTCACGCCGGAGATGCCCAGTTCCTTCGCTGCGCGCACAATCTGCTCGGCGACGGGGTCGGCCACGCCGGGCTTCAAGACGACTTCGATGATGGTGGACCGGTTGCCAGGCTGATGACTGATGATTGATGATTGATGACCGCGCCACTCGGCGATTTGGGCGACGGGGTCGCTAAGGAGTTCGGCCTCCAGCCGCAGCTGTTCGGCGGCGGTGAGCGTGCCTTCGATGAAGTACAGGTCGGCGGCGACGATGGAAGTGATGCGTGTCAGGCCGAGGGCATGGGCGTCATGCAGCAGGCGGCGCGAGCGTGGGTCGGGCAGGCGGCGCGGACGAACAATGAGACAGTGGAGGGGCAGCGGCATTGGGCAAAATTCACCGGCAGGGAGGTATGCGCGGCGTTGCGAGCGTGCGAGTTGTGTGAAAAACTGAGACGTTCTGATTGTAGGGGAGGGCGCGCGGGGCGGCAAGGGACGCCGGCGTTTGAGTGCATGTCTATATTTTGGCCGGGCCGCATCCTGAGCGGAGGCCCGCAGTTTTTGCGGCCTTGTCTTCGCAGTCGCGAAGCACGTCGAAGGAGCGGCCAATAATCTGGAAGGCACCCCAGCGGTTGAGGGCGCGCACTCAGCGCAGCCTATGTCACTGCACCCTCTCGAAGCGAAAGTTCGCCGGCTTGATGTGGTCATTGAAGAACTGGCCGTGCGATTTGGCGTACAGCAGGCCGGTGTAGATATAACCGGGAACGTCGAAGTAGTGATAGATGGCGCCGTTGGTGAAGCCCAGCTCGAGCACGCGGCGCTCGGCGTCGTAGGCAATCCAGCTCAGCACGTCAGACTCAACGGGCACGCGCTTCATCTTCCCTTTCCTCTGTCCAAGGCTATGGCAACCCCAGGTAGGCGCGCAATTCCTCCACGCTGGAGAACCAGGCGATGGTGGTCATGAACTCCGCCAGGCTGGCGCTGCGGCGGCGCAGCAGGCGCACCGCCGGGCCGACCGGGTCTGCGCCGGAGGCGCCACCACCCGGCTCGGCGTTGTAGGCACCGTGAAAGGCGAAGTAGGCCTGATTGAGTTTGCGGATGCGATAGCCGTTCTCCCAGAAGACCCGGCGGCGCTCTTCCATGTAGGCCTCGGCTTCTTCGATGCGGCCTTGCGCCAGTAGCTCGTCGGTGCGGACGCGCGTGGCTCGCATCTCGGCGCGGAAGTCGAAGGTGGGCGGGGCCGGCTGTTCCTCGGGCGCCAGCGTTCGGTCAATGAAGTTGCGAAAGGGGGGCGGCGGGGGCGCCAGGTCGGGATAGTAGCGGCGCATCACCAACGGGCCGACTTCGTCGCCGATGATGGTCGCGGCGGTCTCATTCATGATGCGCAGTTCGGGCGTGGCATCGTAGAGCGCGCCCAGCGGGCGCAGGGTGAAGTAGTTGTGCGCCCACTCGTGGGCGATGACGTTGACGATCCAGTTCAGGTCGGCGCTCTGCGCCACCATCGTCGGGTAGGTGCCGATGCCGCCTACCGGTGTGACCAGGGTCGAGACGTTCAGCCCGCGCGCGGCGCGCTCTTCTAATTCCACCTGTTGGTCGAGTGTCAGGTCGCCGTTAATCATCTCGATGGCGGCCTGCCGGATTTCATTGCGCGGCGAGATGATGAGGGCGAGCGGCAGCGGTGTGAAGTGAAACAGGGGCGGCGGGAAGACTTGCCCACCCCAATCCAATCCCTGCTCGGCAAAGACGGCAGCGACCTGTTCCTGCAAAATGGCCTCGACCAGCGCCTGGCGCTCGGCCAATTGGCTGCGCAGCGCGGCCTGTTGTGCGCGCAGGTTGGCGGTGGCGGCGTCCGGGTCGGCGATGGCCGGGTCGGCATAGCGCGCAGCGATGTCGTCCTCGAGCCGGTTGAGCCGGGCGCGTAGCTCGAAGAACTCGCGCACATAGCGGCTGCGCTCGGCCTCGGAGAGGAAGAGCTGGTCGTTGACGCTGGCCTGCCGCAGTTTGACGCCGAGGGCGTTCAGCGTCCAGCCAACGAATTCGAATTCCAGGCCGCGAGTGTAGGTGCGCGTCTTGCCGGGCAGGTCGGTGGGAGCGCGGAGGGCGTCGCCCGCCAGCAGCAACGACAGCGCCAGGCCGGCGACGAGGCGGCTGAGCCAGAGAATAACGGCAGTGACGACGCGCAAAACTTGAGCGAGCACAGCGAAATCTTAGCATGACCGGATGCTATAATCGCTGCGCTTTATGAACTTCTTAGTCACCGGCGCCGCCGGCTTTCTGGGCGCGGCGCTTTGCAACCGGCTCGTTCAGGCCGGACACAACGTGCGCGGGCTGGACGATCTTTCCTCCGGCGACCCGGCGCGTTTGTTGCCACAGGTTCATCTCACCCGCGGCGACGTCAACGACCGGCCCAAGCTGTGGACGCTGCTGCAGGGCGTGGACTGCGTCTATCATCTGGCGGCGCGCGTCTCGGTCCCCGAATCGGTGCTCTACCCGCGCGAGTACAACGCCGTTAACGTCGGTGGGACGGTGAGCGTAATGGAGGCCATGCACGATGTGGGCGTCAAGCGCGTGGTGCTGGCCTCGTCGGGCGCGGTGTACGGCGAGCAGAGCCGGCAGCCGCTGCGCGAGGACATGCGCCCGAACCCGCGCAGCCCGTACGCCGTGAGCAAGTTGGCCGCGGAGTATTACGTGCGCACCATCGGTGCGCTGTGGAAGATCGAGACGGTGGCGCTGCGCATCTTCAACGCCTACGGCCCCGGCCAGCCGCTGCCCGTTGCGCATGCGCCCGTCATCCCGCGCTTCCTCAAGCAGGCGCTGACCGGTGGCTCAATCGTTGCGTTCGGCGACGGCTCACAGACGCGCGACTACGTCTATCTGGACGATGTGCTGGATGCGTTGGTAGCGGCGGCTACGGCCCCAACGGTGGATCAGCAAGTTATCAACGTGGGTAGCGGGGAGGAGACAAGCGTGCGTGATCTGTTGAGCTGTCTGGCCGCCGTGACAGGCCGCAAGCTGGACGTGATTTACTCGCGCGCGGAAGACGGCGGCGTCTCGCGCATGTGCGCCGACCTGTCGCTGGCCGCCGAGAAGCTGGGCTTTCGCCCGCGCGTCGGCTTGGCCGAGGGCCTGCGCCTCACCCTCGAGCGCGACCCACGTTTCTCGCTGCTCAAGGTAGCAAACTGAAGACCAGGCCGTCGCGCGCCGGGACCGTCACCGTCAGCCTGCCCGCTTCGACGCGCTCCTCGCCTGCGCCGTAGACTGCTCCAAGCGTGCTGCCGTCCTCCAGCAGCTCCGCCACGGGTACAGCTATCGTCAACGGCTCTTCGCTGCGGTTGACGGCGATGATGAGCACATCTCGCCCAAGACGGCGGCCAAAGGCATACACATCACTCGTTGCGTGCAGGCGGTGATAGGTGCCTTTGCGCAGGGCGGGGTGGGCGCGGCGCAGCGCAATCAGGCGTTTGTAGTGTGCGAGCAGGTCGTGATTCCAAGTTTCGGGCGCGTGCCAGGGGAAGGGCCGGCGCGCTTCAGCATCCGGCACGCCGCCCGGCAGGCCGATCTCGCTGCCGTAGTATACGCTGGGCGCACCGGGGTACGTCATGAGCAGCAGCGTGGCGAGCTTCACGCTCGGCAGGTCGTCGCCCACCAGCGTGGTCAGGCGCGGCGTGTCGTGACTGTCGAGCAGGTTGAGCTGCGCCAGCGAGATTTCCCAGGGGTATAGGCTGAGCAGGGCATCAATGCGGTCGGCGTAACTACGGCCGTCCATCGGCAACGACGGGTTGTAGCCCTTGCCCTGATGCAGCCGTGAGTTGACGCGCGCGCCGGCGCTGAAGGCGATGGCCGCCTCGGCGAAGGGATAGTTCATCGTCGCGTCGAAGCGGTCGCCCTGCAACCACTCCGGCGCCGGCTCCCAGATTTCGCCGACAAGGTAAGCCTCCGGGTTGATGGCCTTCACCCGCTGGCGGAACTCTTCCCAAAAACCGTCCACTTTGATTTCGGCGGGCACGTCCAGCCGCCAGCCATCAATGCCACGATGAATCCAGTGCTCGGCCACGCGCAGGAGGTACTCACGCACTTGCGGGTTGGCGTGGTTGAATTTCGGCAGCGCATGCAGGCCCCACCAGGCATCGTAGCCGGCGGGCCGGCTGTGGTCGTAGGCGTTCGGCGGGAACTCGTGCACGTTGAACCAATCGAGGTAGGCGGAGGCGCGGCCATTCTCCAGGATGTCGTTGAAGTAGAAGAAGCCGCGCGAGGCGTGATTGAACACGCCGTCCAGCACCACCTTCAACCCGCGTCGGTGTGCCTCGTCCAGCAGCGTGAAGAACGCCTCGTTGCCGCCAAGCATCGGGTCCACCTGATAGTAATCGTAGGTGTGATAACGGTGATTGCAGGCCGATTGAAAGATGGGGCAGAAGTAGAGCGCGGTGATCCCCAGGTCTTGAATATAATCCAGATGTTCGAGCACGCCGAGCAGGTCGCCGCCTTTATAACCCTGGCTGGTGGGCGGCGTATCCCACGGTTCCAGATGAGCGGCTTTCGGCACGCGGGCGCTTTTGGCAAAACGGTCGGGAAAGATTTGGTAGAAGATGGCGTCTTTCACCCAATCGGGCGTCTGGGCAGTGGGCATGAGGCTCCTTGAGCAGGACAATTGTGTTTGAGACGCCGAATGATACCATCGCCGGCGTCATCTCCGAGCAAGGATGAAAGTGACCGCTCGGGCATGAGCTGCTATGCGGCTGAGGAATCCACAGATTTCACAGATGGTCACAAATGAGTGCATTGAAAAACGCACCGCGAAGAGCGCAGAGTTCTTGCTGTGTGCACGCAGAAGATGTCAGCCGCTCCTTCGACTGCGCGGGCAAAAGCGGCCCGCTCCGCTCAGGACGCGGCTGTCACTGCCAACTGTTGCATGCACACTTCTTGCTTGACTATTTCTCCGCGTACTCTGCGTGCTCGGCGGTAAATCAGGCTTTTGCAGGAGAGCTACAAAACACATCATGAAAACCCGTCTCTGCTTTGTCTGTCTGGGAAACATCTGTCGCAGCCCGATGGCCGCGGGCGTGTTCCGCCATCTGGCGCAGCAGGCCGGCCTTGCCGATTCGTTCCACGTTGAGTCCGCCGGGCTGGGGTCGTGGCACGTGGGCGAGCCGCCCGATGCCCGCGCCGTGCGCACGGCCCGCGCCCGGGGCGTGATACTGGATGGCGTCGCCCGGCAATTCACCGCCGGCGACTTCGAACGCTTCGATTTGGTGCTGGCGCTGGATGAGGACATCCACGACGGCTTGCTACGGCTGGCCCGCACTCCGGCAGAACGCAACAAAGTGAAATTCCTGCGCGATTACGACCCGCAGGCCGGCGCGGACAAAGACGTGCCCGACCCGTATTACAGCGACCAGCGCGCCTTCGACCGCACCTACGAGCTGGTGGAGCGAAGCTGCCGGGGGCTGTTGGAGAGTCTTCAGTCATGAGTCATGACTCAAGACTGATGACTGAACACTGATGATTGCTGAAGCCGTACGGCGGTATGTGAGCGAACGCGGCTGGGGCAGGGTGCTCGGCGCGGAGGCGGTGGGCGGCGGCTGCATCAATAACGGGCACGTGCTGACGACCGAGCGCGGCCCAAAGCTTTTTCTGAAGACGAACGCCGGTGCCCCGCCGACGATGTTCGCGTGCGAGGCCGAAGGGCTGGCCGCGCTGGCCGGTGCGCCGGGTGGGCCGCGTGTCCCGCAGCCGTTGCTGGCCGGTGACGACTTCCTGCTGCTGGAGTATCTGGAGCCCGCGCCACGCCGGCTCGATGCCTGGGAGGTGCTCGGCCGGCAACTCGCCCGGCTGCACGCGAAGGTCGCGCCGCAGTTCGGCTTCCCGCGCGACAACTTCATCGGCTCGACGCCGCAGCCCAACGGCTGGCTAAGCGACGGCTTTCAGTTCTTTGCCGAGCGCCGCCTGCTGTTTCAGGGGAAGCTGGCGCGTGAGCGCGGCCTGCTCGACGCAAAGCGCTTGCAGCAGCTCGAACGCCTCGCTGCCCGCCTGCGCGACCTCATCCCCGAACAGCCCGCCAGCCTGATTCACGGCGATCTGTGGAGCGGTAACGTCATCATCGGGCCGGAGGGTTACCGGTGTTTGATAGATCCCGCAGCGCACTACGGCTGGGCCGAGGCCGAGCTGGCGATGACGGCGCTCTTCGG
>JANWXR010000330.1 GCA_025057205.1 Anaerolineales bacterium
ACTCCAGTCACGAACTAGACGAGGAGGAAGAGGAGGACGACGAGGAAGAAGACTCCGATGAGGAGTCGGAAGACCTTGAAGATGAGGAGTCCGAAGACGAGGATGAATGGATTGACGAAGATCTGGATGATTTGGAAGACGATGAGGATTTATATGACGACGAAGACTTTTGGGACGAGGATGAGGATGACGAGGACGAAGATTATTAGCGAAGTCTCCTCCCGGTTCTTCCAACGTAACAGCCGGCCTTTTCGGCTGGCTATCTGATTTCATCCGTCAGTCCGCTTACCTCCGGTGTGTGCACGCAAAGATTGTCAGGGAACGTACTACCCGACTGCCGCTTCGGCTTCGCTCAGCGTCCGCTCAGGGTGCGGCTGACATGTTTTGCGTGCACACCCTTCGGTGGCGATAATTTCCAAAGCAAGCCGACGACATTCGCCGCAATCGGACAACCCCTTGCTTCAACCGCCTAGCGGCGACGGTTGGCCAGGGTTCGGTTGAGCAGTTCCTCCTGCACGCTACGGTCTTTGCTTTTACGTTGTGGCCCGGCAACACTTGAATCGATGCGTCTCTGCTGAGCAGCCTGCTGAGCGCGCCGGAACGCCAGCTGCATCGTGGTCAGATTCTCCTCTTCCTCGGCCGGCTCTTCGGCTTCTGCCTCCCTCTCGGCCACTTCGACAGCCTTCATGCTCAACCGAATCTGTTTTCTGCGCGGGTTCACGCCGATAACCTGCACCCGCACTTCGTTGCCGGCCTGCACTACCTCGCCGACATCCCGGACGCGATAAGTAGCCATCTCGCTGATGTGCACCAGGCCGGGTCGCTCGGCGCCGATATCCACAAAAGCGCCGAACTTCTCCGTTTTTGTCACCTTGCCGGTATAGATTTGGCCACGCTTTAGCTCAGACCATTCGACTGCCAATGGTTCGATCATCGTTAGATCAAGGCGTCCGTTAGCCGGGTCTACTTTCTTGACCCAG
>JANWXR010000331.1 GCA_025057205.1 Anaerolineales bacterium
TCCAGGTTGTCCCAAATCCAGAGTGTTCCCCTTTGAACGATTCCCAGGCGGTGGAAGAACCAACCATGTGCCTCGTTTGTCCATAAAAGGATCAGCATCGTGACCGGTTCAACGGCAAGAAGCAGAAAGGCACGGCGTGTGAGCCACTTTCCGTGTCCTGTGTATTGCAGGGCAAAGACCAGCCAGGCAGCGGGAAGGAGCAGGATGCCGATGAATTCGAGTTTCATCCAGAAGACTTTGGTCGGCAGGTCGGTTGCGCCCAATTCAAGCGCATTACCTGCCGACCAGATCGCCACCGCCAACATGACCAGTGCAAACGCTCCTGCGCCCGCGGCTGGACGTCTGCGCCACCCGAACCAAGCCAGTGAGGCATTGAGAGCAGTGGAGAGAATGGGGATGAGGAGAAAGGGGTTGAATTGCCAGTTCATGCTGAACGTTCATTATACAACTTGATATGAATGGATCGATATCATTTCAAGCCGGTGTGTGCGCAAAGCATGTCAGCCGCACCCTGAGCGAAGTCGAAGGGGCGGCACGTTCCCTGACAATCTTTGCGTGCACACCCAAGCCAAGTGCGCATGGTGGCGTAACGCCGCGTTATCAATTCCAGACGATCAACTTGCCTGCGCCGTTATAATCAACACGCCATGCAACCCCTCGCCGCACAACTCCGCCCGCTCTCCCTCGGCATCTGCTCCACCGTCCGCGTTTGCTGGATAGGTTGAACGCCGCCGTGGATTTCCCCCTGTGCCTGCTTTCTGCGCCGGCAGGCTACGGAAAGACCACGCCTGTCTGCGATTGGCTGACGCAGGCAAACCCGCCGTTGGGGTGGCTCACGCTCGATGACGGCAACAACGAACCCGCTTGTTTCCCCGCTTATCTCGCCGCCGCTATCGAAAACGCCCTGCCGGCCAGCGCGGACGATTTGCCACGCTCCCCCTCTCGGAGAGCAATTCAACCGCCGAAGCCTATCTCGCC
>JANWXR010000332.1 GCA_025057205.1 Anaerolineales bacterium
CACGCCGGAGGGCGCCTGGGCGCTGCTGGCCGGTGCGCAACTGGCGCGGCGCTACGGCCTGCCCTATCGCGGCAGCGGCAGCCTGAACACATCCAAAACGCCCGACGCCGAATCCGTAATGGAGACACAGTGGACGCTCTGGCCGGCAGTGCTGGCGCATACCAACTTCATTATGCACTCTGTGGGCTGGCTGGAGGGCGGGCTGTGCGCAAGCTACGAGAAGTTCATCATTGACCTTGAGTCGCTGGCGATGTTCTATCACTTCCTCAACGGCTTTGAAATCAGCAACGAGACGCTGGCGCTGGACATGATTGCGCAGGTCGGGCCGGGCGGCCACCACTTCGACACGCCGCACACGCAGGCGCGCTACGCCACCGAGTTCTATCAATCCTTCCTGGCCGAGCGCGCCGGCTACGAGACGTGGCTGGCGCAGGGTGGGCGGGACGCGGCGCAGCGCGCCAACGCGCTGTGGAAGGAGATGCTGGCTGCCTACCAGCCGCCGCCGCTCGACCCCGGCGTGCGCGAGGCCGTCGCCGACTACGTCGCCCGCCGCACCCGCGAGCTGGAGGGGAAGAGCCTGTACGAATAAGCCGTGCTAAACTTGGCACTGGAGCAACAGGCCCCAACTCAACAGGAGGCTCTATGGACACCGCCCTGACCGCCATAGAAGTCACCGGCATGGTAGACGAGCACCATCAATTAAGGCTGGACCGCGAACTGCCTATCACGGGTCCGCGCCGGGTGCGCGTCATCGTGCTCTACTCACCGCTGGAGACGATCAACGAAGCAGAATGGCTACGAGCCGCCGCGTACAACCCGGCGTTCGCATATCTAAAGGAACCTCGCGAGGATATTTACTCGCTCGACGACGGGCAGCCCTTCCATACCAAAGCATAAGATCGTGCTGATCCCCTTCCCCTTCGATGACTTATCGTCGGCAAAAGTGCGTCCGGCGCTTTGCCTGACACAGAGCATCGG
>JANWXR010000333.1 GCA_025057205.1 Anaerolineales bacterium
TGCGCCTGCGCGTTGAGCAGGGCCAACGCTCGTTCGTAGGCTTCGGGCCGCGGCTTGTTGACGAAGCCCAGCACGCGGATGTCAATGATGGTCTCGAAGTGGCGGGCGATGCCCAATTGCTCCAGCACGCGCCGCGCGTGATCGGCATCGGCGTTGGTGAGGATGGCCTTGGTCAGCGGCAGCCGAGACAGCATGGCGTTCAGTTGTGGGTCGGGCTTCAGGTAGTCGGGGAGCGGCAGGTCATGGACGTAGGCGAGGTAGTCGTCTGGGCTGATGGCGTGCTCGGCCAGCAAGCCCGCGAGCGCCACGCCGTACTGCTGGCGATAACGCAGCCGCAATGCCCGGGCCGCTTCGAGCGACAGGCCCAGGCGCTCGCACATGTACAGCGTGATGCGCTCGCCGATGGCGTCCCACAGCCCGGTCTGCGGCGTGTACAGCGTCTCGTCCAGGTCGAAGAGGAGATAGCGAAGCATCGTTGAGTCCACTGCAAAAAGGATGTTTCATCGCCGAGCACAGAGCACGCAGAGAAATCTAGAAAAGAATCCTGCGCTCTCCGAGTTCTCTGCGGTGCACTTTTTCAGTGCAATTATCATTGCACCCAACCGGCAGCCGCTTCATTGTGGCACGGTTTGGCCTGGCTTACAACCTGCGCTATACTGCCGATTGCCTCGAATTATGCTTATCGTCTCGATCTCGAAAGGACACAAATTTCCCTGAGCGCCTAGTGCCCATTCGTGTTCTTTATTCGTGCCTATTCGCACCTATTCGTGCTCATTCGCGTTCCCGACGTTCGTGCCCATTCGTTTTCCTATTCGTGCTCATTCGTGTTCCCCCGAAACCTAACTTCATTCTCTCACGCCATATAGCATTCGTCGCATGAACTCCCGCCAACAAAAACGCTGGATGCCCGTCACGCCGCTGACCGTCGAAGCGCAGAAAGAGCTGGCCGGCTATCATCCCGTCATCGCGCAGCTGTT
>JANWXR010000334.1 GCA_025057205.1 Anaerolineales bacterium
CGCCGGATGCCCGCCGTTTCGCCGGACGCCCGCCGTTCCGCTCAGGCATCATGAGCCGCGGACGCACGCCGACGAATGAACAAAGGGAGGTATCGCCGGAACAGCACGTCATAACTTTCTTTTTTCTTCCTGGGATGTAGCTGCCACCGACAACCTTTGTGTGCACACGTGGAAAACGCTCTAGACTTCTCTGTATCTCCGCGAAGCGTTTTTTTGCATCCAGTGTGCACGCAAGACATGTTAGCCGCACACTGAGCGGAGCCGAAGGGGCGGCATGTTCCCTGACAATCCTTGCGTGCACACGGCGTGAGAGGCTCTCCGAAAAAGACGGCCGGGCAGTTTACGATCCTGGAATCACGCCGGTTCGGGATAAGCCTTGCCGATTTGATTTATCGCGCATTCACGTTAAGTCGAAAAATCCGAAATGGCCTCACCATCCCTCCGTCCCCGGCTCTCCCTTGAACGGCCCGACGACGTTGCCGGTAATCCACCCACCGTAAAAGCCGCCCGGCTGCGGCGTGACCTTCTCGCCGTCCACATAGCAGGCGTCCATCAACTGCGGATACACCGCGATGTAGTTGCGGATGGCCTCGAAGCCGCGCGACGGTTCGGGGTAGAACCAGGCAGCGTTGCGCGCTTCCCGGTCACCGACCCGAATATGGTAGTAGCCTGCGCGTCCCTTCCACTCACAATACGATGAGTTCGGCGCGCGGCTAAAGTATTCCAGGCGCACATCCTCCGGCGGCAGGTAATAGACAGGCGGGTGGCTGGTTTCCAGCACCCGCAACGCCCGGCGCGTCTCGGCGATGGTCACGCCGTTGAAGACCACCCGGATGTGCGCGTTGCTCGGCTCGACCCGCGGCGGGCGGGGGTAATCCCAGACGGACTCCTGGCCGGGGCCGGGCGGGATGCGGTTGGGGGGCATACCGGTTGCTCTCCTGTGTGATAATCTTCTCGCTGCCCATTTATAT
>JANWXR010000335.1 GCA_025057205.1 Anaerolineales bacterium
GGCGAGGGCGCCCATCCAGACCCGGCGAGCGAGCTGGCGCCGGTAATCGAGGAAATACTGAAGACGAATCACCGAAGACCGGAGATTGTGGCAATGGTGGTGGGGACGGAGGCCGACCCGCAGAACATGAAGTCGCAGGTTGAGAAGTTACAGAGTGCGGGTTGCAGAGTGTTCACCGATCCAAGCGAGGCGCTGGCCTATGTGAGCGGCCGATTTGCAAACGCGCCGGCCATCGCCGCCCCGCCCATCGCCCTCGACCGCTTTGCCCAACCGCTGGCCGCGCTGAACGTCGGCCTAGAATCTTTCCATGCCAGCCTGCGGGCGCAGGGTGCGCAGTCTGTGCATGTGGATTGGAAGCCGCCCGCCGCCGGCAACGAAAGACTGGCCGCGATACTGGCGAAGATGAAGAGCAAGACGTAGTGCGTATTTCGTATTGCGTATTTCGTGTTGCGTATTGAGCAGTGTGTAACCCGAGGTCTGTAACAATGACGGAATACGCGATACGCAATACGCAATACGTGATACATGATACTTGATACGCAACAACCCACTTTCTACTCACCACTTTCTATCACCCTATGAATATTGACACCGCCAACACCACCGCCCTCGATCGGATGATGTCGGCCCGGCCCATGCTGACCGGTCTGGCGCCGGCGCGCGCCGTCATCCCCGGCATGAAGGATAACCTACTGCTGCACGCCGGCCCGCCTATCGAGTGGGCGCGCATGTCCGGCCCGTTGCGCGGGGCCATCATCGGCGCGTTGCTCTTCGAGGGGCTGGCGAAAGATGAAGCACAGGCCATTGCGCTGGCCGAACGCGGCGAAGTGGAGTTCGCGCCGTGCCATGAGCACGACGCCGTCGGCCCGATGGCGGGCGTGACTTCGGCCTCAATGCTGGTGCACGTGGTGGAGAACGTGACTCACGGCAACAAGGCCTATTGCAACCTGAACGAGGGTCTGGGCAAGGT
>JANWXR010000336.1 GCA_025057205.1 Anaerolineales bacterium
ATGTAGTCAAGTGCGTCGCATTTGGCAGGGTTCATACCCGCTAGTCTAAAACACTTATGGCAACTGCGTAAGTCCTATGTGTTTATTCGTGTCCTCTCATTCGTGCTCATTCGCTCACCATTCATGTTCTCTTATCAAGCCTTCTCTTTTTGAATGGTTTCCAGGGTGGGCAACAGCTTAGGCAACGGCTCCTGCCACAGCCACTCCACGCGCAGCCAGAAGCCGGGCAGCACCGCCGAGCGATAGACGCCATCGGGGGTAGGCACCGGCTGATACTTGCCGTCTGCGGCTAACTGGTAGAAGTCGGCCCGGCGGCGGCGTGGGCGCGGGTCCACAATCCAATACTCCCGGACGCCGGCTTCCTCGTACTCCTCGAACTTATCCACCCGGTCGCGGCTGGCGCTTTCGTCCGACACCACTTCAATCACCAGGTCGGGTGCGCCCTCGAAGAACTTCTCGCGCAGTTGTCCCTGCCGCTCCTTGGCGACGAAGAACACATCCGGCTCACGGCCCGAACCGCCCGGCGACAACTTGACCTGCATCGGGCCGGTCAACACCTCGCCCAGACCTAAGTCGTTGACGTATCCTTGCAGCAGCCACGTCAGAAAGACGACGAGGCGTTGATGGATTGATGCAGCGGTCATATAAACGGTGACCTCCCCATTGACCCACTCGGCATGAACGTCCTCGCCGGCCCACTCTAGGAACTCCTCGTAGGACATGCGGACGCGCAGGCCGGGCGCCGGCGGCGGCAGAGCGGTAGTAGTTTCAATCGCCATAGCAGCCTCCTGCCTGATTCCCACGAATGGACACGAATTGCCACGAAGGCTTCGTGCCTATTCGCCCCCATTCGTGTTCCCTCATTCGCGCCCATTCGCACCCATTTGTGTTAGGAGTTACGCAGTTGACGGAAGCATGTAAAGTGGGCGGGCCAAATAGGCGCGGATGGCTTCGCGCACAATACTGG
>JANWXR010000337.1 GCA_025057205.1 Anaerolineales bacterium
GCAGCTTCTGCGTCATGTCCTGCATCGTATCATCGGGCGAGAGGATCTCGACGATCAGGTCGGGGGCGACATCGAGATAGCTGTGACTCTTACGTTGCACGTAGCGTTCGTTCGAGATGAAGAGCACATCCGCGGCGCGCACCCGGTCAGGGTTGCGGCGCGTGTAGATGCCAACTTCGCCTACCCGCACTTTGCCCAGTTTCCTTTGGCGCACAAAGGTGCGCAATGATTCGCCAATGCTTAGTTCCAAGCCGCCGTGCAAATCACCAGTTGGACTCATTGGCACGATCCTCCCATCAATCAGTTCGCAAGGGCCGAGGCCCGGCATGCGAGCCAATTCCTCACCGGTGATGAGTTTCTCTTGTGAAGGTGCAATTTCATCTGTCATCTCACACCTCCGGTAGTCCGACTATAGGCCGGCCCACCCGCAGAGCGTCACAGCGTGTGCACGCAAAACATGTTAGCCGCACTCTGAGTGGAGCCGAAGGGGCGGCACGTTCCCTGACAACCTTTGCGTGCACATGTCACAGATGGAACAACCTGCTTACAGATTAGCCTTCACCGCCTCCGCCGCTTCGCGCGTCATGCCTTTGACGCTTGCCAGTTGTTCCACATCGGCGGCGCGGATGGCCTCCAGCGAGCCGAAGTGTTTGAGCAGCGCCCTGCGCCGTGCCGGGCCGATGCCGGGGATGGCGTCCAGTTGCGAAGCCAGGCCGGTGCGGCTACGCAGCGAGCGATGATGCATCAGCCCAAAGCGATGCGCCTCGTCGCGCACGCGCTGGACGAGGTACAGCCCCTGCGAGCGGCGGGGCAGCAGCACCGAGTCCGGCCGGCCGGGCAGGAAAATCTCCTCCTGCTGCTTGGCCAGCGCGCAGACCGGCACCGCCTCGAACAGGCCGAACTCCTTGAGCACATCCACGGCCACGCCGAGCTGGCCCTTGCCGCCGTCCACCATCAGCAGGTC
>JANWXR010000338.1 GCA_025057205.1 Anaerolineales bacterium
GCACGTTGAGTATTGCCAGCCGCTGCACACGCTCCGGGTGCGCGATGGCCAGCGCCCAGGCCACGCCTGCGCCCCAATCGTGCCCGGCCACGCACGCGCTTTCGCGACCGTTTGCCCGGATCAGATTCACAATATCGTCGGTCAACGTGCCGATGTCGTAAGGGGGAGTCTTGTCGGTCAGATTATAGCCGCGCTGGTCGGGCGCGATGACGCGGAAGCCGGCCCCGGCCAGCTGTTCCATCGGCCGCCGCCACGAATACCAGAACTGCGGGAAGCCGTGCAGCAGGATGACCAGCGGCCCGGCCTCCGGCCCGGCGACTGCGGCGTGCATCCGCAGGCCGGGGAGGGAGAAGGTCTGAAACTGAATAGAGTTGAGCATAAGCGGATTTTATCGTGCTCATGCAGGTTTCGGGGCCGGGGCAAGCTAATCGTGTGCACGCAAAGGTTGTCAGGGAACGTGCCGCCCCTTCGCCGCTCCCCTGAGCGCGCTCTATGAGCGGCGTCGAAGGGTCAGGGTGCGGCTGACATATTTTGCGTGCACACAGCTAATCAGCTAATCTTCTCCCGTATAATCTCCGGCGTTAAGTTCGATCCAGGCGAATTTGTTGCCCGACATTTCCCTATCCGGAGGATCTAAATGTACCCTGCTTTTCTGATGATTCACTCGGTGCTGCGCTGGTTGGTGCTGGTCGCTGCCGTGGCCACCGCCGGCAAGGCGCTGGCCGGCTGGCTGGGCAAACAGCCTTTCACCAAACTTGATGACCGGCTTGGCCTGGTCTTCACGATTGTGATGGACGCACAATTGGTGATCGGCCTCATCCTGTACGTCTTCCTCAGCCCGTTGACGCAGTCCGCCTTTCAGAACATGGATGCGGCAATGAGCGACGTCACGTTGCGGTTCTTCGTGGTGGAGCATCTGGGCCTGATGGTGGTAGCCGTTGTGCTGACCCACATTGGGCGGGCG
>JANWXR010000339.1 GCA_025057205.1 Anaerolineales bacterium
ACATCGGGCCGGCCAGCAGCAGCGAGGCGCGAATGCGACGACACAGCTCCGGGTCGAGCGCGCGCTTGCGCACGTTCAGCGCTTGCACGCGCCAGACACTCGGCGTTAGTTCCTCGACCTTCACCCCCAAGTCGCAGATGAGCTGGCGCATCGTCTCCACGTCGCGGATGCGTGGCACGTTGTGCAGAATAACCGGTTCAGAGGTCAGCAGACAGGCAGCCAACAGGGGCAGGGCGGCGTTCTTGTTGCCGGAGGGCGTTACCGTCCCGTTCAACGGAGCGCCGCCTTCGATGATGAATTGTTCCATATGTTCTGTCTCTCGTGAGTGATGCGTTGCCCCCTGCGCGCCGCCGATTGTAGCGAGGTGCGCGACCGCGGTCAACTTGGCTTCGACTGCGTGTGCACGCAAAACATGCCAGCCAACCCCGACCCTTCGGCTTCGCTCAGCGTCCGCTCAGGTTGCCCACTGCGCACGACATCCTGAGTGTGGCTTCGCGTCGCGAAGCCCGCCGCAGGACGAAGGGGCGGCCCGTTCCCAGACCAACAATGCGTGCACACAAGACAGCCCCCGCCGCGATTCGCGCGAAAGGCCGAATTGGGCTAAAACACAAGCGAGTAAACTGAAAAAACGCACCCCGGAGAACACGGAGTTCTTCCTTTGATTATTCTCTGCGCGTTCTGTGCGATCTCGGCGGTGATACATCCTTTTTGCAGCGGACTCACAAGCGTTTTTGGGCGCGAGACGCCGCCCGCCGCATGGTAGAATCGGGCACCGTGACTGCGTCAGTCTCGAAGAAACGGACGCCGGGGGCGCCGGCCGGGGTGGTGGCCTCCCTCATCGGAGGGTTCGAAGCCGTTAATGCTCGCCTGATGCTGGCGCTTCTGCCGCTGTTGCTCGACCTTTGGCTGTGGCTGGGGCCGCGCCTGTCGGTGAAGCCGCTGCTTGAAGACGCCGTCGCCCAA
>JANWXR010000033.1 GCA_025057205.1 Anaerolineales bacterium
CAACTGCACTTGACCCATTGCGGCCCGTGCCTGCCGTATCGCGCCGACTGCGAAAATGCGCACCAGCTCGACCGCGGTGATGACCAGGAGCGGCGTGAGCCAAGCGTCGCCGGCATACTGGGCGATGCGGCTGAAGGCGGCCCGTGGCCGAAAGAGCGCCGGCAGCAGCCAGTCGAAATGAAAGCGGCGCGGTCGTTCAAGCGTAGGCGCTATAGCTTCATTCATGGCAAGTAGTCTCGCCTAAACACGAATGAGCACGAATGAAAACGAATGGACACGAATGGCCAAATGACCCAATGAACAGAAGCACAGTCCCCGGCTACTGGCAATATATACTCTTTGTCTGGACTTTGGCAAATGGAACTTTTGGTGCCAAATATGGCGGCTTGCTGCTTTGCCTGACCGCCATATCTTGTGTCCGAGCCGGGATTTGCCAGTACTTTGTCATGATGGCTCGCGGCTCACTGTATCACAGACTTCTCAACTACGCGATACTGGCCATCCTGGCCCTGCCCGCGGTCTGGCCCTTCCTGCATGAAGGCTTGCCGCGCAGCAACGACCACTTGACGCACGTGTAACGCGCAATCCAACTGGCCGAACTGCTGCGGGCCGGCCAGCTGTTGCCGCGCTGGGCGCCCGATCTCGCCTTCGGCTACGGCTATCCGGTCTTCAACTACTTTCCTTATTCGTCGCATTACCTTGTTGCACTGCTCATCCTGACCGGTCTGAGCGCCCTCACCGCCTACAAAATCATCTGCGCTGCGGCGCTGGTCGGCTCGGCCTGGAGCGCCTACGCCTTCGGGCGTGAATTGTTTGACGAATCCTCTGCCGGACTGGTGACGGGCGTGGCCTATCTCTACAGCCCGTATCTGCTGTACGACGCCCATATCCGCGGCTCGGTTCCGGAGTCGCTGGCACTGGCGTTGCTGCCGCTGGCCCTGCTTCATCTGCGTCGCGCTGCATATGGCCAAGCACGTTCGGCGGTCTGGGCCGGGCTGGCGCTGGCCGCCTGCATCTTCGCCCATCACGGCGTCACCTTGCAGGTCATGCCCTTCTTGGCCGCCTATGCAGCATTTGAGCTATGGCAATTCCACAAGCGTTCGGCAGCAAGCATCGGTCAAAGCCTTCTTCGCACCCCCCTTTTCCCCTCTCCCTTCTCCCCTCTCCCTTCTCCCTTCTTTCTCCTTCCTGCTTCCTTCCTCCTCGCCTTCCTCCTCTCGGCCTTCTTCTGGCTGCCGGCGCTGCTCGAATCGCAGTATGTGCAGACCGAGCGCGGCACGCTGAACGGCGGGATGCTGTACACCAACAACTTCCTCTCGTTTGGCGAGTTGTTCGCCTGGCCGCGCCTGCCCGTTGACCCAGACCTGCTCAACCCGCCGGTGGTGCGCCCGTTGCCGCTGGCGGCGCTGCTCTTCGCCGGGCTGGCGCTCATTCGCTGGTGGGGCCGGGGGACGGCCGCCTCGCCCAAGTCGGAGCAGAGCAACAGTTCACCAATCTCTACTCTCTACTCTCCACTTTCCACTCTCCTCTTCTTCACCCTCGCCTCCGCGCTCGCCGTTCTGCTGATCCATCCCGTCAGCCGGCCTCTGTGGGATAACCTGCCGCTGCTGCGCCTGACGCTCTTTCCGTGGCGCCTGCTTGGGCCGATCTCGCTCTTCGTGGCCGTAGTGGCCGGGGCGCTGTTTGTCGGACGACGGACGGCAGAGCGTGGACCACAGAACTCTGTCTCTCACGGAATACGAAATACGCACTACGCAATACGTTTCGCACCTCTGTTGGTAATCGGCGTTCTGGTCATCGCCGGCCTGCCCTTCGCCTCGCCGCCCTTCGAGCCGGTCCCGCCGCGTCCGGGCCTGGCGGACATGGCTGCGTTCGAGATCCCGCCCGACTTCATCGGCACGACGACGGTGGGCGAGTACCTGCCGCGCGCGGTGCAGCAGCTGCCCGCCGACGTGGGCGCGCGCCGCGACCTGAGCCGGCGCCCGCGCTTCAGCGCACCCGGCGCGCAGGTAACGCATACGCCGCTCTCGCCTACGTATGACGCGTTCAACGTCACCAGCGACGCGCCGGTCACGTTCATCTACAACCGGTTCTACTTTCCGGGCTGGCGCGCCACGCTCGACGGCGAGCCGGTCGCGCTGCGCGTCACCGCGCCGGAAGGGCTGATGGCCCTCGACCTGCCGGCGGGCACGCACACTCTCATATTCGAACTGACCGACACCTGGCCGCGCACGCTGGGCAACCTGCTCTCGGTGGTGGGTGTGGCCGTTGCGGGAATCGCGCTGCTGAGTCGTAGACATGACTTGGAAAGTAGAAAGTGGGAAGTAGCGAGTAACGAACCGGGATTTACCTTCTACTTTCTACGCTTGCCCTCGCCCTCTTCCGCCCTCTGCTCTACGACGCCGGCCTGACGCCAGAAGGGCTGCGCAGCGTCGCCGTCCCCCTCAACCATAACTTCGCCGACGAGTTGACATTGCTCGGCTGGGACACGCTTCTATCTCTATCAGCAAGGCGAAGGTGTGAGAGTCGGCGCGGACGACGCCTTCACCGTCAATCTATACTGGAAGGCAAACCGCCCGCTCGGTGTGCCCTACGGCTTTGAGGTGAAGCTGGTGGATGCGCGTGGCTTCATCTGGAGCGAGCGCGAGACGCCGCGCCCGCGCGACTGGCGCTTCACGCCCGGCACCGACCGGTGGCCGCTCGATCAGTACATCCTCGACCCGTATGTGATTACGCCGCTGGCCGGCGCGCCACCCGGCGAGTATCAGCTTCAAGTCGAAGTCTTCTCCCGCTACGACCTGCGTAGCCTGGGCAAGTTGCAATTCGGGACGCTGGCCATCACTACACATTCACGCCGCGCATGTGAAGGCGCGATCGCGAGCGCTGTACCCGGACTTCAGTTCGTCGCGTTCAGCCAGTTGCAGGCTGCACCCGGCGACGATATCACGGTGACCACGTGCTGGCGCGGCGCGCCGCCCCCTTCCATCTTCAACCTGAAACATGACAACACCCTGTTTCTGGATGGCAACGACCGCATCGTTCCGGACACGAAAGTCGAGATTACCGACCCGAAGACGGTGACGTGCCATCAACTCTCGGTGCGCCTGCCTGCGGATTTGGACACCGAGCGTTATACCTGGACGCTACAGGTAGGCAACGAGTCATTTGAGCTAGGTGTGCTGGAGGTCTTTGCGCCGGCGCGAGTCACCGTCGCCCCGCCGGTGGGCCAACGCCTGGACGCCGACCTCGGCCCGGCGGCGCTCTACGGCGTGGATGCGCCCGCCACGCTGACGCCCGGAGACGTCCTGCCGCTGACCCTTGTCTGACGCGCAGACGAGTTGTTTGCCGACTCCTATCACGTCTTCGTCCACCTGACGGACGCGGATGGTGTCATCGTGGCTCAATCGGATGGAGCGCCGGCAAACGGAACGCGGCGCACCACCGGCTGGCTGCCCGGCGAGTACGTTGTCGATCCGCGTACGCTCTCCCTCCCCGCCGGGCTGACCCCGGGCGCGTACACGCTCACTGCCGGCCTCTACCGACCCGATACCGGCGCGCGCCTGACCACGCCGGAGTTCCCGGATGGACGGGTGAGGCTGACAGAGCTTCCATTCCCCTGAGAAGCGTGCGCTTCCACCCGAGCTTCGCCGGCAGGCGCATTTCCGCAACGTGGACTTGGAGCCTTAGGCGTTTCGCTCTACAATCCCGGGCGCATGAGACGCCCGTTTTACCGCCAGAACTGGTTCGTGGAGGGGGCTGCCGTCCTGCTGACCCTCGCCGGCTTTCTATTTCTCTTTCAAACGGAACTGTTCGCCTTCTATCAGGTGTATGTCCGCTGGACGACGCAAACGGTGCACGGCGTGGAATTACTGCTTGCCCTCGCCAGGCCGATCGGCACGCTCGGCATCGCCGCCGTCGCCGCAATTATTACCCACCTGAGCTTTTCGGCGCTGGTCTCGCAATTCGTGCTGCCGGTCAACACGCCCGAAGAGCGCAGGCGGGCGCTGACGCACTTCTTTCTGGGCGCGTCCGGCTCGGCCATCTTGGTGCGCAATGGGCGACTGGTGGGCAGCGCCGCCGAGAAGGAGCGGCGCATCAAGTCGGCGGGCGTCATTCTGGTGGATAGCGCCAGCGCCATCGTCCTACGCACCGACACCGAGTTCAAGCGCGCCTGCGGGCCGGGCGTCGTTTTCACCGAGGAGGGTGAGTACATCGCCGAGAACGGCACGCTTGACCTGCGTCAGCAGGAACGCATCGAGTCGAGCGTCAGGGCCTTCACCCGTGACGGCATCGAGGTCGAGGTTGATCTGCGCGTGGTCTTCGTGCTGGACAGCGGCGAACGCAGCCCGCTGCGTGATTGGCGCAACCCTAACACGCCGCCCTTTGGCTTTAACCCCGAGAGCGCCTACCGCGCCGTCTATGGGCGCGCCTACCGCGACCGCATCGCCAGTGAGTGGGAGCGCCTGCCCGGCCTGCTGGCTGCTGATGTCTGGCGCGAGTTACTGGCACAGCAGGACTTCGAGCAGCTCTTCAACGACCCTGACCCAGACCTCGCTCTGTTGGAAGACCTGCAGTATCAGATCGAACACCGGCTGACCGGCTGGGCTGAGGCCGGCCAATCGCGCGAATATCAGGTGCTCAAGGAGCGCGGCCTGCGTGTGCTGAGCGTGCGCCTGCTCAACCTCAAGCTCCCGCCCGCCGTGGAGCAGAAACGCATTCTGCAACTCCAGGAGCAGTGGCGGGCGCAGGTCAAGAAGGCCGTCGAAGATCAACATCCTGACCTGAAGGCGGCGCGTGAGGAGGGTCGCCGGCAGGGCGAGCTGCACCTGCTGCGCGTCACGACCGAATGGCTGCGCGAACAACTGGCACAGGGCGCCAAGCCGGATGTTGCCGAGACAGGCTACCACTTGGTGGAGAGCACACGTCGTGTGTTGAACGAGCTGGAGTACAGCCCTGAGCGCGAAGAGATACGCAAGACATTGACAGAGCTAGAAGTCTGGCTGCGCCAGAACCAGGTCAGAGAAACGGCGCTCGGAGGCGGGGCGTGAATCGGTATTTGAACCCGTACTCAACGTGGCAGTGGGTGCAGGAGCTGCTCCTAGGCCGCAACCGCACCAGCCCGCTGTTCCGGTTGGTAGCGGTCATTGCTGGTTTCCTGCTGCTGCTGGCTGTAGCTACCGTTCTTGAGTTTCAGTCGCGGGATTTGCTGATGGTGCTGCGCCACTGGTTCTTGCCCACCGTTGTCCTCTTCGCTGTGCTGTACGGTGGCGCACGTCGACTCAATGACCTGTTCAACCTGGACGAGACTCCCGAAAGCATCTTCCGCACGATGGGCTATCTCTGGAACGCAATCTTCGGAGACTTCCTGTGGCCTTACGAAACGATTGAGATCAAAGACGGCGCGCTGACACCGAGAAGCAAGAAGAGCCGCGTCAGCGTCATCGGCGGGCCGGGCCTTCTCAAGATTCACCTGGGCAATGCTGCCCTCTTCGAGCTGGTCAACAACGCCTCTGTTATCTACTCCGCCAAATCTGACCAGTTCTTGCATGGCTTTGAGCGGCTGCGTGAAGAAGTGATTGATCTGCGCGACCAGATCCGTGACCTGGGCGACCTACCGCTGTACACCCGCGACGGCATCCCGGTCACCGCCGTTCAGGCGCAGGTGGCCTTCCGCGTCTATAGCCACCAGCCACGCACCGAACGCAACCCCTATCCCTATGAACCGCACTCGATACGGCGCCTCATCTACGGCCAGCTGGCCGGGCCGGGCTACGCCACACGTCCATGGACGGACATGGTCACCGACCTGGCGCGCGCCGAGATCGCCCATTACATCGGACAGCGCCGCTTCAAGGACCTCATCGCGCAAAAGCAGAAGGGCATGCTGCCGCCACCGCCCTCCTTCGCCGGTGATACCACCGGCATCACCCAAAGCAGCCCGCCCACCTCCCGCGCCGTCGCCGCCAACCCGCGCCGCGAACTGACGCTCTCGTTCTATACCGAGTCCTTCGCCCGCCGTTGCCGCCAGCTGGGCGTGGAGCTGATCTGGATCGGCGTCGGCATGCTCCAAACGCCGCCCGAAGTCTCACAGGAACTTATTGATTCCTGGCAGAAAGAATTCATCGAGCTGACCAGGATCAGCGCGACGACGCTGGAGAACGAGGCACGCACGATGCGCCGCCGCGCCTTTTGGGATTTTTCCAACCATCTCAAGGAATACTGGCACACGCACACCCGCATCCCCTCATCTGAACCAAAAGTACTTGAGCTTCGGCCTCAGAGCGAGTGGCCACTGCCGTTCAACATCGTCAGCTTATACGCCATCAGGTTGCGTGAGATGCGCCGCAACGCTCAGGCGCCCATCGAGCCAGAGATTGACGCCGCGCTGGATTACCTCGATGAGATCAGCAGGCCGCGCACGCTGGGCGGCAACGATCACGAGCCGGAGCGTGCCGGAGCGCTGCCCGGCCCGGCCTCATTGCCCTCCGACACGCCCGGACTCAAGCCCGGGCCTGACCTGACGCAAGGCTTCGGCCCACCGCCGCCCCCGCCCCGGTAAAGATGCGCCGCAGGTACAGACGTGCCGCGCACTGGGCCGGCATTCGCGTGTTCGCTACCGGCGGCATCGGCGGCGTTCACCGCATGGCAGGCGACGGCCCCTCCACTGACATCTCCACCGACCTCTACCGGAGCTGGCGCGCACGTCTCCATCATCGTGGTCTGCGCCGGCGCCGAGGCCATCCTCCACCCGCCCGCTGCGCTCGAATGGCTAGAGACTTACGGCGTGCCCGTCATCGGCTGTCAGGCCGACGAGTTCCCGGCCTTCTACTTGTGCGGCAGTGGCCTAAAGCTGGAGGCGTGTGCCGATTCGCTGGAAGAAGTCGCGGCTCTGGCGCACGCATTGTGAGATTCAGGGCCGGGTGGCGGGATGCTGGTGTACGTGTCCTGCCCTACCAAGGCAGTGCAATCTGTTGACGAGATGGAACGCGTGATTGCGATGGCAGTGCGGGAAGGCCAAAGCGAGCGGCATTTGCGGCAAGGGCCTCACGCCATTCCTGCTCGCCCGCGTCGCGGAGCTGCCTCACGGTGAAAGCATGGCCGCCAACCTGGCGCTGCTTTAGAACAACGCGAGGGTGATGGCTCAGATCGCGCTGGCGTTAGTGACAAATTGACCGAGCAGCGCGAAAAGCATCAGGGGATGATGGTGAAGCGCGTCGAGTCCAGCCACTGATCGCCGATGAAAATCTGCACCTCCCACTCGCCGGCCGGCCAGGGCTGGCCGCCGTTGTCGAAGTCGGCGTAGCCACAGCCGCCCGTGCTGCCATCCCACAGCAACGTCTCCACCAACAGCGGCTGTCCGTTATACAACCAGACGTTTGACCAACGCACGCCCGGCAGCCAGTTGTTGTAATCGAACAGGGCATAGAGGGTTTTGGGATTGGGGCTGAACTTGGTCGCTACGCCGCTCTGGCTGCGACAGGCGTTGAAGCGGCTCATGCGCAGGTTGGCAATGACGGCCTGCGGCGGCGGCGTGACGGTGAGCGTGCCTGCCGGCAGGGTGAGCTGGGCGCGCGGCAGAGCCGGCGTCGGGCTAAGGGTCGTGGTCGGTGTAAGGCTGGGCGTGGACGTAGCGGAAGGCGGCAGCGTGATGGTCGGCGTCGGCGTCTGCGAGGGGGGCCGCGTGAGGGTTGGCGTAGCGGTCAGGCTTGAGGTCGCCGTCGCCATAGGGGAGACCGTGGGCGTGGCGGTGGGTGGCCGGAAGATTTCTATGGCCGGTTGACCGAAGACGGAGGCCAGGCAGGCGACGACCAAAAGGAGCACGCCGAAGAGCACGCGAGTTGCGCCGCGCACCTGCGCCCGGCGCCGCTGGCGAAAGACGAGAGCACGGCGCGAACGGCGCAAGGCCAACAGTCCACTGAGGGTCAGCATCAGCCCGGAGAGCAGCAGCAGCCCCGCCGCGCCGGCGACCAGTAACTCGTTTGAAGCGGGCATCGCACTTCTCAGCCTGAACGCGCTTCAAGTATAACAAGTCCACCGAAGCGAATCGGCGAACTGCCAACCCTCCTAAGCGCTCCGGCATTTATGCTAAAATCCCAGCTACATCCACCGAGGTCAACTGCATGGTTGAAGTTACCATCGACAGCATCCGCGTCAGCCTGATGTCGCAGCACCGCGTCGTCATCCTCAAGGACGTGGACAGTGACCGCTATTTGCCTATCTGGATCGGGCCGTTCGAGGCCGACGCCATCACCATCGTCCTGCAGGAGCAGGAAGTGCCACGTCCGCTGACGCATGACTTGCTCAAGAATGTCATCTACCAGCTGGGCGGCACGGTAGAACAAATCGTCATCTCCGAACTCAAAAACGAAGTCTTCTATGCACGTATTATCATCGAAGTCAATGGGCGCACGCTGGAGATTGACTCGCGCCCATCGGATGCGATTGCTCTGGCCGTGCGCGCACGTGTGCCTATCTACATCGAAGATTCGGTGATGGAGAGGGCCGCCGTCCAGCCCGAGGCCGAGGTGGAAGCCGAAGAGGGCGCCAGCAGTGGGCGTCAGGTAGAGAGCGACGAGAAGCTCGACGCCTTCAAGGAATTCCTCGAGACGCTTGACTTAGATGACCTGGAAGGCGGCAAGGATAAGGGCGACGACTAAACCGTCCGTTGCTGCGCCGGGCGCCGCCTATCACCGGAGGAGCGGCGTACGCTGCCTCAAAGCCCTCCGATAGTGCCCTACAGGCGCGGCCGCTCCGCGTCGTCGCTTCGGCCAGGTCGCGCATGCCGGCCTGGCCTTTTCGTTACCAAGCCATGTCGGACGTTGAGACTGTTGATTTCGGGCCTGCTCCCCTGCGGACGGCATTGTACTCGCTCGAGTCCGAGCAGGCCGTGCTAGGCTGCGTACTCATCAGCCCGGAAACTTTCTTTGAGGTCGCCTCCTTCCTCAAGCCCGAAGATTTTTACCTGATCAAGCACCGCTGGATATGGGACTCCTTCGCCCATCTGCACGACCAGCGTCTGCCCCTCGACCTGATTACCGTTGCCAAGGAACTGGAACGACGCGGTCAGCTGGAAGAAGCCGGCGGAGTCGCTTACCTCACCCAGCTGATCAACACCGTTCCGTCATCGCTGCACGCCGAGGCCTACGGGCGTCTCGTCCGGCGCGACGCCATGCGCCGCAATCTGCTGGAAGCTGCCAGCAAAATCGCCAAGCTGGCCTACGAAGAAGCGCGCGACGTAGAGGAAGTGGTCAACGAAGCCGAGGCGGCCATCTTTGCCGTCAGTGAACAGCGGCTGAACAAGGACCTCAAGCCCATCGGCGAGGTGCTGCATGAGTATTACCAGCAGGTGGAATATCGGCTCGACCATCAAGGCGAATTGTTCGGTGTGCCCACCGGCTTCATAGACCTGGACAAGGTGTTGGGCGGCCTGCAAAAGTCCGACCTGCTGATCATCGCCGGGCGGCCCGGCTCCGGCAAGACCAGCTTCCTGCTCAGCGTCGCCAAGAACGCCGCCCAGCTGCACCGCAAGCGCGTTGCCATCTTCTCGCTGGAGATGAGTAACGAGCAAGTGGTGCAGCGCCTGATGGCGCAGGAGACGGGCATTGACGCCCAGCGCCTGCGCCTCGGCCAGCTGCGCGATGATGAGCTGGGCATCTTCAACGAGGCCCATAATGCCCTGCGACAAATCCCCATTTATCTCGACGACACGCCGGCGCTAACGCCGCTGCAGCTACGGGCCAAGTGCCGCCGCCTGCAGCAGGAGCTGGGCCTCGACCTGGTGATTGTGGATTACCTGCAATTGATGCAGGGCGACGGGCGACGACACGAGAACCGCGTCCAGGAGGTTTCGGCCATCTCACGCGGCCTCAAGCAGCTGGCGCGCGAATTGAATGTGCCGGTGCTGGCCGGTGCACAACTCTCGCGTGCTGTGGAGCAGCGACAGGACAAGCGGCCTCTGCTCAGCGACCTGCGCGAGTCCGGCTCGCTGGAACAGGACTCGGACATTGTCATGTTCATCCACCGTGCCGATCCGGAAAGGGAGCCAGGGCGGCAGGGCCTGGCGGAGATCATCGTCGCCAAGCACCGCAACGGCCCTACGCACTCCGGCGTCGAGCTGGTCTTTTTAGAGAAGCTGGCGAAGTTCGAGAACGCGGCCAAGGTGGATTTGCGGAGTTACGGATGAGCACGAATGGGTGAACACGAATGGGCACGAATGAGGGCGAATGGGCACGAATGGGTGGACACGAATGGGCACGAATGAGGGCGAATGGACACGAATGGGTGGACACGAATGGGCACGAATGAGGGCGAGTGGACACGAATAGACTTATGAATGCTCCCGGTGTGTTTGCCTGTGTATAAACTAACGCTGATCTTTTACGAGAACGCTTCTATCCCCGACCTCATCGAGCGCTGGTCAAGCGAGTTTGTGCCGCTGGCCGATCGGCTGCCTGGCCTGCAGCTGGTCATCGTCAGCCACGTGGACGGCGGGCCGGCGGGGCCGTCCAACATCCGGCTGATTCATGACCTGATCTTTCAGGACAAAGAGGCTCTGACGGCAGCGATGCAATCGCCGCAGGGCGTGGCCGCAGGTCAATGCCTGGTGCGCATCACCAAGAACCTGCCGAATGTGGTGAGCCTGCTCTTCGCCGAGCACATGGAAGACGAGCCGCGCCCTACGCCTTCCATGAATCCGCGCTCGTTTACATGAGTGCCGCCCTCTCACCATCATCTTCTTCTTCCCCCTCAGCCGCCGTGCAACCTAAGGCTGCCAGGCAGCGCCAAGCTCGGTGAACGAGTTGTTGCTCAGATTCACTTCCTCTTCGCCATCTGCCGTCATGCGGAAGATTTGGGGATTGCCGCCGGCGCGGCGCGAGGTGAAGACGAGGTAATTGCCATCGGGGCTCCAGCGCGGCTGGCTGTCGCTGCGGCCCTCGGTCAGCTGCCGGAAGCGCATCATCAGTTGGCTGGTCTCCACCGTCGTTGCGACAATGTTGCGCCCGATGCTGCCCGGGCTTTCGCGCGTGTAGACGAAGCGCGTACCGTCGGGCGAGAGATCGGCGTCCAAGATCACGTTGCCCTGCGGCAGCTCGCTCAGGAACGAGCGGTAGCTGTTCTCATTATTCGGGCCGGGGAAGGCGGGGAAGACCGCCCACATTAGCGCCTGCGCGGCGCGCGAGGGGAAGATGCGCCACAGCTCGCCCCCGCCGTTCTGGGTGGAGATGACCAGCATCCGCCGGCAATCGGGGAAGAAGAGCGGGTTGTATTCCACCACGTTGGAGCGCGTAGTGCTGTAGTTGCGCGGCACGCGGTTCTCCAGCGTGATGATGAAGATTTGCGGGTAGTTATTGCGGATGGACGCAAAGGCGATGGTGCCGTCCGAGCACCAGGCCGGATGGAAGTCGTTCTCATTGGGTCGGCCTGCGCGGTCGGGCGCGGTCAGGTTCACAGGGTTCGTGCCATCGGCGTTGATCACCCACAAGTCAATCGGGCCGCCGGGCACACTCTCCGCCGTGTACAGCAGCTGTGTCCCATCAGGGCTCCAGGTCAACAGCGGGCCGGGCAGCGGGCCGAGCCGGCCGAGCGTCCACTCCGGTGACCATTTGTTACGCGGGTCGGTGGTCAACTGCTGCACATCGCTGCCGTCCGAGTTCATGGTGTAAATCTGGAAGAACTGGCCATCACGGTTGCTGATAAAGGCGATGCGCCCGCCGGCAGCAACGGCAGAGATGGACGAGGTCGGAGAAGCGGTCGGCAACGCTTCGGTCGGGGTAGGCGGCGCGGGCGTTTCCGTCGGGGCTGTGGTGGCAGTCGGCGGCAGGGGGGTGCTGGTCGGAGCGATCGTCGCCGGCGGCGCAGCGGTCGTCGCCGGGACAATCGTCGCCAGCGTCGCAGCGGCGACCGCGGAGGTGGCCGTTGCCTGCCCGCCCATCAGGCCGCCGGCCATCACGCTGCCCAGCGCCACAGCCCCGATCACAAAGATGATGACGGCGCCGATGGCGGCAGGCGTGAGCCAGGCCGGGCGCGGGGCGCGCGTAACCTCAGCAGCCGGGACCGGCGCAGTTGCCGGCTTGGCGCGGTTGCCGGTCGTAGGCGCTCCTGCTGCCAACGCTTCAATCTGGCGCGTGGAGGCGACGACGGTGGGCATGACAGCGCCGGGCGTTGTGTTGTCGGTTAACTTGGCCCGTCGCGTGGCGTCGCTTGCCGGCCCGGCGAGTGCAACGGTTGGGTTGGCAGTGGTCGTCGCCGGCGGTGCTTCACCGAGAAGCGCGGCTCTGAAGTGGGTGATGGTCTCGAAGCGGTCTTCCAGCCTGAGGGACATCCCACGCATCAGTGCCTGTGCTACGTGCGGAGAGAGGTCGGGCCGCAGCTGGTGGGGCGGCGTGAGCGTAGCGTTGCCGATCAGGCGCTCGAGGCTGTCGGGCGGGGTCTCGTTCGTGAGCAGACGGTAGAGCGTAGCGGCCAGAGCGTATTGGTCGGTGCGCGGGTCGGTGCGCACTTTGCCCATGCCATACTGTTCGGGCGGTGCGTAGCCGGGCGTGAATGCGGCGGCGGTCGTCGTCTTGCTGTCGCCGGAGGCCGCCTTGGCGATGCCGAAGTCCACCAGGATGGCTTCGCCCTGTGAGTTGAGCTTGATGTTGCTCGGCTTGATGTCACGATGGATGATGGGCGGGGTGCGGCTGTGCAGATAGGCGAGCGCGTCGCAAATCTGCGCACCCCAGCGCGTCACGTCGGCTTCGGGGAGAGGGCCAAGGCGTTCCAGCCGTTCGCGCAGGTCTTCGCCTTCCACGTAGTCCATCACCAGGTATTGCTGGCCAGCCAGTACGAAGTGGTTGGTGACGCGCGGCAGGTGGTGATGGCGCAGCGTGGCTAGCAGCATGGCCTCGCGTTTGAACTGACGCTCGGATTCGGGTGAGATGTTGAGATTTTCTTTGACGGCGACGTGTGTGCCCAGGTTTTCGTCGATCGCCAGATAGACGGCGCCCATGCCGCCCTGGCCCAGTACGCGCTCGATCCGGTAACGGTCGGCGAGGAGGTTTCCGTTTTCCAGGGTCACGCTGCCGATTTTAGGCAAGCGCGCCGGGTTTGTCTATGGGGAAACGGTTGGCGAGGCGAAGGGCGGGCTTCGCTTCAATCCGCTGCGCCGGCGGCGCGCGCTTCGCGCTGGCCGCTCTCCGCAATGGCGCGTGGCACGTTGACGAAGGTCACCAGCAGCACCAAGCCGACGACGAAGAAGAAGATCAGCGAGAGGATGGCCGGGCGCAGGTTGCCCAGCCACTGGTTCACCAGACCGAAGATCAGCGGGCCGATCCACGACGTGCCGCGCTCGCTGACCTCGTAGATCGAGAAGAACTCGGCTTCTTTGCCCGGTGGAATCATCTGCGCGAACAGGCTGCGGCTGATGGCCTGGCTACCGCCCATCACCAGCGCAATGCACGCGCCAAGAATCCAGAACTCGGTCACGCGGCTCTCGCCCTGCATTCCGAAGTAGGCGTAAATCACCATTGCCGTCCAGATGACCAACGCTGCAATCAGCGCGTTCTTCGCACCGATCCAGCCGGCCAGCCGCCCCCAGAACAGTGCGCCGAAGAAGGCTACGAACTGAATCATCAGGATGATGAGTGTCAGTGTGCCGGTCCCGATGCCCAGCCCGCCCTGCAGGACGGGCGCGGCGGCGAAGATGGCGGCCACCGCAATGACCGTCTGGATGCCGTCGTTGTAAATCAGATAGGCTAGCAGGTAGCGGAGGGTGTGCGGATACTTGTGCGACTCGCGGAATGTCTGCCGCAGCTGCTTGAAGCCGATGGTCAGGTAATTCTCGCCGGGCGGCAAAGCGCGCGGCGCGTGGCGTGAGCGCAGCGTAGCCCACGTCCAGAAGCTCCAGCCCAGCCACCACAGGCCGGCGGAGGTCAGGTTGATGCGCACTGCCAGGCCGGTATCTATCCCCAGCCTGTCACGCAGCTGGAAGATGACCAGGTTGGCGAGCAGCAGCAGCCCGCCGCCCAGATAGCCCATCGCCCAGCCGAAGGAGGAGACGCCGTCGCGCTTGTCCTCGCTGGCGATGTCGGGCAAGTAGGCGTTGTAGAAGACGATGGCCGCGCCAAAGGCGAGGTTGGCGATGACGAAGAGCACACCGCCCAACCACCATGTCTCGGCAACGACGAAAAACATGGCCGTGGTCGCCAGCGCGCCGATGACGGCGAACAATTGCATCATGCGCTTGCGCAGGTGTGAGTAATCGGCGATGGCGCCCAGGATGGGCAGGAACAACACCTGCAGGCCGACCGAGAAGGAAACGGCATACGGCAGGAACGAGTCCGGCGCGATTGGGATGCCGAAGAAGGAGGCAGTGAGCGGCGGATACTGGCTGGCGATCTCCTCGCTCCACTCGATGCCGTAGCGCGCGAAGAAATCGGCCTCGGCGACGGCGCGCGCCAGGTTGGCGACGTACGGCCCGAGGAAGACGGTGCCCACCGTCGTGCTGAAGGCGCTGTTGGCCCAGTCGTACATCGCCCAGCCCGTGATCTCGCGTCGGTCGTTCACCATGGCAGCCATAGGTTGTTCCTCCAGGGGAGCAGAGGCGGAATCTTACCTGGGCGCGGGATTCATGCAAGCAAAGCGTGCACCAATCTCAATTCGCGTTAACCGTTTCTGGAGTGCGCGGCTGAGGAGTAACAAGGCGACTGTACACGAGCAAGCGCCTTGCCGTTTTCACCCTCTCATCTTTCACCTCGCCCCGCAAGCTTGGCCCGAAGCCGCATGAGCCGCCGCGCAATGGAGGCCTGCGCTTCAACGCGCCGCCAGCCCGCGGGCAGTGTGGCGATAATGGCCTCGGCGCGCTGCGCCCACTCCAAGGCCCGGCTCAAATCATTGGCCTTCCATTCATAGAACTTTGCCAGCTCCACGCAGGGCAGTGCGTCGTTCGCAGTGAAGGAAGCGAGTTGTTCCCAGAGCGGCGCGGCCTCGGCGCGGCGGTTGAGGCGCTTGAGCAGCGCGGCCAGGTGCAACAGCGCCGTGCGCCGGTCTTCTGGGGAGAGCTTTGCGGCGAGCGCCCGCCGGTAGGCGGCCTCGGCCTCGGCGGGCCGGTTCTCGCGGTTGTGCCAGAGCGCGAGGCGCAACCAGTCTTCGGGAGATCGCGGACCGCCGTCCGCCATCCGCCGTCTGCCGTCTCCTTCTGCTGAAAAGACCTCCAGCAGGTGCGCTGCCAGCGTCACCATCGAGAGGATGTCCATGGCGTTGTGGTAGAGCACACGGCGCATCTCGTGGGTCTGGCCGGTGCGCAGGTAGTTCACGTACCTCAGCGGGATCAGCTCGCCGGGCACGTCGTCCGCGGTGCGGGGTACGCCCAGCACATGTCGCTCCAGCGAGCTGAGCGCGCAGGAATCCAGCCGCCCACGATACAGCCAGCGTGCGGGCGGAAGCAGATCAAGATGCGGGCGCTGAAACAACGCGCTGCGCCGGCGGTTGAGAGTCAGCCGCGTCTCGAGCAGCGGCAGGTCGAAGGCGCGGCCGTTGAACGTGACCCAGCCGCTGCATGGCTTCAGGTCTTGCAGCAGTTGAGTCAACATCGCCGGCTCTTCGTCCGGCCGGCGCAGAAAATACTGGCGCAGCACAAACGCATCATCCTCGAACAAGCCGACGCCGATGAGGAAGGCCAGTGTGCCTGCGCCGGTTCCCAGGCTGGTGGTCTCGGTGTCCAGAAAAGCCAGCCCGTGCAAATCGGCAACGGCGAATTGCGGCGCGCGCGCCAGCCGCGCCAGTGTCTCCGGCTGCTGCGCCAGGAGAGCGGCAAAGCTCAGGCGGCCATGCCTGTACGTAAGCGGATAGCGCTCTTCGATTAGCTGAAATGCGCCGTAAGGTGTATGTTGCTCGACGCCGGGCAGGACGAGTTCGGGGATTGGTTCGTAAGTCAGTTCGCGCAGGGCGGAAGGCGTATTGCGTGTTTCCTGTTCCGTAGCTTGTGGCCGGCGTGAAGCCGGTCGCAGACGCTGCAGGCGGGCGCGCAGATCAGAAGTGGGCACGAGCCGATTGTAACCGCATCCGGTGCGGAGGTACAACGCGCTTCCCTCACCCCCAGCCTCTCTTCCAGTGGGAGAGGGGTGCGCGTTCCATCCGTTGACGGCCTATCCGCTACATCCGCTACCTCATCCGTTGCACTCCCTCAGCCCCGGCCCCTCTCCCACAGGGAGAGGGGTGCGCGTTCTATCCGTTTCATCCGTTCCCATCCGCTCATCCGTTACCCATCCGTTGACGGCCTATCCGTTCCATCCGCTACCTCATCCGTTGCACTCCCTCAGCCCCGGCCCCTCTCCCACAGGGAGAGGGGTGCGCGTTCTATCCGTTTCATCCGTTCCCATCCGCTCATCCGTTACCCATCCGTTGACGGCCTATCCGTTCCATCCGCTACCTCATCCGTTGCACTCCCTCAGCCCCGGCCCCTCTCCCACAGGGAGAGGGGTGCGCGTTCTATCCGT
>JANWXR010000340.1:0-453 GCA_025057205.1 Anaerolineales bacterium
AGCATGGCCGGCAAACGTGGCAATGCCCCTTTTCTGGCGCATTACGTCGCCTCGAAATTCGCCGTCGTTGGTTTGACTCAGGCGATGGCCGGGGAGCTTGCTCCATATCATATCCTAGTCAACGCCGTTTGTCCCGGCTATGTGGCGACCTCTATGCAAGAGCGCGAGGTCGGTTGGGAGGCAGCGCTGCGCGGCGTCTCCCCGGACGAGGTGCGTCAGCTCTACATCGCCGATACCCCCCTCCGTCGGCTGGAGACCGCTGAAGACGTAGCGAACGTCGTCTATTTCCTGGCTTCTCCCGATGCCAACTTTATCACCGGCGAGGCGATTAACGTCAACGGTGGCGCCTGGATGGACTGAAAGGCGTGAGGTAAAACCACGAGTGAGTGCACTGAAAAAAGGTCATGATTGAAACGCTTGGCCGCCACATATGCCGCTTTGGTTGTAACCTCG
>JANWXR010000340.1:463-961 GCA_025057205.1 Anaerolineales bacterium
TGTGTCGCTTGCGCCTGAAAAGTAGTTTTTTCAGTGGACTCACAAGTGCAACATCAAGAGACCACAAGCTCACCAAAGGAGGCTCTTATGGCCCGCTCTCTCTTTCTTTTCCTTTTGACGTTGACGCTGGTGATGGCAGCTTGTACCCCTATGGCTACCCCCACAACGGTGCCATCCACAACCCAACCTCCGGCACAACAGGCGACCCAGCCGGCAGCCCAGATGGTGACCCTGACCGTCATCATGGAGCAGGTGCCGGATTACGATATCGTGGCTAAGCTCGCTCAGCAATTCGAGACGGAGCACCCCAACATCAAGATCAGCTTTGATGCCATGCCCTATGATGCCATGCGCGACAAAATCCTGACTTCGGCGCTGGCGTCCACTGCCACCTATGACATCATCATCGTGGATAACCCCTGGATGGATGAATTTGCACATGCTGGGTTCTTGCTCCCCCTGGATGATCACCTCGCCAAGACGAAAGACTATGATTTC
>JANWXR010000341.1 GCA_025057205.1 Anaerolineales bacterium
GGACACTCATGGGTCGGTCAGTTGCTGCGCCAGCTGCCGTGCGGCCTGCGGGTCTTCGAGCGCAACGGCCAGCGCGCTCACCATCTCGTCGGCGGCGAGCAGGCCGGCAAGGGGTGTCAGCGCATGCAGAGCCTGTGCGCTTAGGAAGGTGAGCGGCCCACCGGTTTCTAGCAGGGAGGCCGCCAGACCGTTCAGGCCAAGGGCTTTGAGTTGCTCTACCAAAGGACTAAGCGAGGTGGTGCTTGACATCGGCGGCGAGTGTAGCACAGAGACTTTCTCAGGACAAACAACCCCCGGAGGATGCATATTATGTGCCAACCTGTGTCGAAGGCTGCTAACGCCGGCTCACATAAGCATGCAGTTGTAGCCCTTTCCAACCACGAATGGGCACAAATTGGAAGGAATTATCGCGAAGAGTTTGTGTTCATTTGCACCAATTCGCCTTCATTCGTGCCCATTCGTGTTCCACCACTCACGTTTCATTCGCGCAATTCGATGCCCAAAACCCCGCCTCGAATTTCCGCGAATTGGCGTGAAGGGTAACTCCTGGCCAAATTTATCTCTCATCCGTGTCTATTCGCCCTCATTCGTGCCCATTCGCCTTCATCCGTGTCTATTCGTGTTCACCCGTGTCCATTCACCCTCATTCGTGCCCATTCGCAATTATTTATTTGTGCTCATTCGTGTTCCGCCCATTCGTGTTCACCCGTCAACCGGCGTATCGCACCTGATTCTACTTCTGCCCCAACCCAGGGACAAGCAACGATTGGTGAACCAAGGGGTTTTGTAATACAGTCCGCAGCCATCCTTTTGCTTCCACAACTGCTATGCACCGACACCTGCTCATTTTCAATCCCAACTCCGACCGGGGCCGCTCCGGCCAGAAGGCGTCCGACCTGCGCGCGATGGTGGAGCGCCTGGGCGGCGCAGACTGGCGTGGCACCGAGTATCCCGACCA
>JANWXR010000342.1 GCA_025057205.1 Anaerolineales bacterium
TTCCAGCCGGCAGGTAGCTCCGGCGGCGAGAATTACGGCTGGCGCTACTTCGAGGGAACGCATGAATTTAAGGACGCGGCCGATGCACCGCCGGAGGTGGTGCCGCCGATTGCGGAGTACGGGCGTGGCGACGGCTGTTCGGTGACGGGCGGCTACGTCTATCGTGGCGCAGCCTTGCCCGAACTAAACGGTGTCTATTTCTTTGGCGACTATTGCAGCGGGCTGATCTGGTCGCTCCGGCGTGACGCCGCCGGCGCCTGGGTGCGGGAGACGTTCGGTGACACGGATTTCACCATCAGCTCCTTTGGCGAAGATGCCGCCGGCGAGCTGTATGTGCTGGATCATCGAGGCGGAAGTGTGTACCTAATCGTGCGCCGCTGAGGGGTGAGGCTACCGGCTCGCTCCGGTTTGAGGATAGTGTGCACGCAAAACCTGTCAGCCGCACCCTGAGCGGACGCTGAGCGAAGCGAAGCGGCAGTCGAAGGGGCGGCACCTTCCCTGACAACCTTTGCGTGCACACTGAGGATAGGGCGGTTATCCCCAAACCGGCAAATCCGGTATAATCGCCCCACCGTGACCGGCCTAAACGAAATTTGTGTCCTATCCTAAAAGGAGGTGAAAGCCCCCACCTTCGCATACACTCCATCTATCTCCCGACTTCCAAGCCGACTATTTTCTCTTGAGGAGGAGAAACTCAGATGCGAAAACTGACTGCTAAGTTGCTCTCTGGTTTTGCGGCCTTAGCTCTGCTGGTGGCAGCTTGTGCACCGGCGACGACCCCCGCGCCGCCACAGCCGACTGCGCCGCCGCAGCCGACTGCGCCGCCGCAGCCGACCACGCCGCCGCAGCCCACCGCTGCTCCGTTCCGCATTGGCCTGGTCACCGATGTGGGCGAAGTGGACGACAAGTCCTTCAACCAATCTGCCTGGGAGGGCGCACAGGAAGGCGCTAAAGCC
>JANWXR010000343.1:0-233 GCA_025057205.1 Anaerolineales bacterium
GATTGACTTGGACAAACCCCGCCACGAATGCGGCGTGTTCGGCGTTTACACGCCGGGCGAGCAGGCAGCGCGCGTGACGTTCTTCGCGCTGCACGCCTTACAGCACCGCGGCCAAGAATCGGCCGGCATTTGCTCATCCGATGGCCGCGTCGCCCACATCCACAAGGCGATGGGGCTAGTGAGCAACGTCTTCAACGAAGAGAACCTGGCGCCGTTGAAGGGCGAGTTCGCCA
>JANWXR010000343.1:243-955 GCA_025057205.1 Anaerolineales bacterium
AGCACCACCGGCGGCGCGCACTTGCGCAACGCGCAACCTTACCTGATCGAGACCATACACGGGCCGCTGGGCGTCGCGCACAACGGCAACCTGATCAACGCGCCGCAGTTGCGCCGCGACTTGCTCCAGCGCGGCATCGGCCTCACCTCGTCGTCGGACAGCGAGGTGATGACGCTGATGCTGGCCGGCGCGCCCGGCGAGGCCATGGAGCAGCGCATCGCGGCGTGCATGCGCCAGTGGTATGGCGCCTACTCGATCGTCATCCTCACGCCACGAGCGATCTACGCCGCGCGCGACCCGTGGGGCTTCCGGCCGCTAGTGTGGGGCCGGCTGCCGGCCGCGCATGGCGGCAACGGCGCCGGCGGCCTGGCGGTGGCCTCGGAGTCGTGCGCGCTCAGCACCATCGGCGCAACCTACGAGGGCGAGATACACCAGGGCGAGGTCGTGCGGCTGGACGCGAACGGCTTCCATCGCACGCAGGCCGTCGCGCCGGAACGCGGTGCGCTGTGCACCTTCGAGCACATCTATTTCGCGCGACCGGACAGCATCTGGGACGGCCACGTCATCCACCATGTGCGCCAGCAGCTCGGCGTGCAGTTGGCGCGCGAGAGCCACGTGGACGCCGACGTAGTGTGCGGCGTGCCCGACAGCGCCACGCCGGCCGCGATGGGCTACTCGCGCGAGTCCGGCGTGCCGATCAGCGAGGTGCTGA
>JANWXR010000344.1 GCA_025057205.1 Anaerolineales bacterium
GTGCGGTGCAGGTGGACGGCGATCGCGTAACCGTGACCTTCACCCCGACGTTCAGCGGCTGCCCGGCGCTGGATGTGATGCGCGAGCAGATACACAGCCGGCTCAGGGCGCTGGGCATCCCGAATGTGGAAGTGAGGACCGTGCTGCATCCGCCATGGACGAGCGACTGGATCACCGACGCGGCGCGCGCCAAGCTCAGGGCCTTCGGCCTCGCCCCGCCTGCGCGGCACGGCGGCGATGTCAATGTGATCCTGCTCGATCAGGCGCCCTGCCCGCGCTGCGGCAGCGACGACACCACGCTCCGCAACCGCTTCGGCTCAACCCTCTGCCGAACGATTTACACCTGCAACGTCTGCCATGAGACGTTTGAGCAGTTCAAGGCTCTCTAGTCATCAGTTTTTAGTCTTCAATATATTTAGGATGACTGAAGACTGATGACTGATGACTGAAGACTATCCACATGCCCTACGACCACATCTTCTACACCGCCGAGAACGGCATCGCCACCATCACCCTCAATCGCCCGCAGACGCTCAACGCGTTCAACGACGCGATGATCCGCGAAACGACCGAGGCGTTCAAGCAGGCCGAGCGCGACGCTGCGGTGCGCTGCGTGGTGCTCACCGGCGCAGGACGCGGCTTCAGCTCTGGCCAGGACCTGGCCGATGTGCAGGGCCGCGGCGAGGGCTTCTCCATCGGTGAGCACCTGCGGAACGGTTATCACCGCCTCATCAAGCAAATGGTCAAGACCGAGAAGCCCATCATCGGCGCGATCAACGGCGTGGCGGCGGGCGCCGGCTGCGGCGTGGCACTGGCGTGCGATTTCCGCATCGCCTCGGAAAAGGCCAGCTTCATGCTCGCCTTCAGCAAGGTCGGCCTCATCCCCGATAGCGGCGTGAACTGGATGCTGCCGCGCCTCATCGGTTACGCACGGGCGTATCAGCTGGCGCTCAC
>JANWXR010000345.1 GCA_025057205.1 Anaerolineales bacterium
CCCGCATTGTGGGCCAGGCCAAGACGATTGAGCTGGTGTTGACCGGCGACCAGATCACGGCGCAGGAAGCCTTCCGGCTCAACCTGGTCAACAAGGTGGTGCCGAGCGGCGAGGTGCTCAAGACCGCCAAAGACCTGGCAAGGAAGATTGCCGGCAAAGGCGGCGTTGCCATCCGCGCCGCGATGGAAGCCATCATGAAGGGCCTGCACATGCCGCTGAGCGATGGCCTGGCCTACGAAGCCGACCAGCTCTCCATGCTTATCGGCACCGAGGACGCACGTGAGGGCATCAGTGCCTTCCTGCAAAAGCGGCAGCCGGTGTTCAAGGATAGGTGATCAGTCTTCAGTCTTCAGTCTTCAGTCATCCAATCATGACCAAAGACTAAAGACTGAAGACTAAAGCATACGCATGAACTGGCCCAACACCTTTTTCCTCACCTTCGCTCTGCTCTCCTGCCTGTTCGTCATGGTGCGCATTGAGCGCAGGTGGTGGTTCATGGGCGCGCTGTTTTACGTGCTGCCCGTGTTGCTGCTGATGGCGCTGTGGGCAGGGATCACTGCCTCCTGGCCAGAGGTCGGGCTGGCCGCCATCTTCGCCGCAGTGCTGGGCGGGCTGTGGTGGCTGGTCTGGGGCCGCTATGTCAAACCCGCCGATAGCAGCGGCATCCGCGTCTGGGGTCAGGACGCCGTGCCCAAACCGAAAGCCGCCTTACAGGCCGAGATTGAACGGCTCAAGGAAGAGAAGGCGAGGCTGGAAGAAGAGTTGCGCAAGTTGCGGAGCGGCAAGTCGGAATGATGAAGTGAGTGTTGCGTATTGCGTGTTGCGTATTGCGTAGTTCGTGACGAGGATACGCTCTGCGAAATGCAAACCTCGAAGGAGCGCTGATATGGATTTCTCGTTGTCCGAAGAACAGGTGATGTTCCGCGACCTGTTTCGGGATTTTGCGACGAAG
>JANWXR010000346.1 GCA_025057205.1 Anaerolineales bacterium
TCTTTCGATGTCATCCCATGTGCGCCCATGCTCAAATTTTATCGCGCCTGTACATTTGCCAACGGATGCTGCAACGGATGAACGGCTAACAGCGGATGTGCGCCTTCCTACCAGCATCACTATCCGTTCCATCCGCCGCCAGCCATCCGTTCCATCCGCTCGTGTGCACGCAAAACCTGTCAGCCGCACCCTGACCCTTCGGCTTCGCTCCGATGAGCGCGCTCAGGGGAAGGACGAAGGGGCGGCACGTTCCCTGACAACCTGTGCGTGCACACCATCCGCTCTCATCCGTTGACAACATCCTTTCATCCGCTGGCCACTATCCGTTCCATCCGCTCATCCGCTCTCCATCCGTTGACAGCCATCCGCTACATCCGCTCCCTCATCCGTTGCCCCATCCGTTATACTTGCCTCAGCATGCCCAAGAAAAAGAACCAACCCCCGCCTCCTTCCCCGCTTCAGGTCTGGATCATGGCGGCGCGGCCCAGGACTCTGCCGGCCTCCATCGCGCCGGTGCTGCTTGGCACGGCCATCGCCTGGTATGACGGCGTCTTCCAGTTAGGGCCGGCGCTGGCCGCGCTGGCCGGTGGCGTGCTGTTGCAAATCGGCGCCAATCTGGCCAATGACGTGTTTGACTTCCGCAAAGGCGCAGACACGAAGGAGCGGCTCGGCCCGATGCGCGTGACGCAGGCCGGCCTGCTTACGCCGCAGCAGGTGCAGACGGGGATGTGGGTCGTCTTCGGGCTGGCGGCGCTGTGCGGCATGTACCTGGCCTGGGTTGCGGGCTGGCCTATCCTCGTCCTCGGCGCGGCGGCCATCGTCGCTGCCATCGCCTACACTGCTGGGCCGTTCCCGCTGGCCTACCACGGGCTGGGCGAAGTGTTCGTCATCTTGTTCTTCGGGCTGGCGGCACTGTGCGGCACGTACTACGTACAGGCCGGGACGGTGAGC